>JBBDRM010000165.1 GCA_040905475.1 Actinomycetota bacterium | reverse complement strand
AGTTCGACTGGCGCAAGGGCTTCAAGTTCTCCACCTACGCGACGTGGTGGATCCGTCAGGCGATCAGCCGCGGCATCGCCAACACGGGGCGCACGATCCGCGTCCCGGTTCACGTTGGCGACACGCTGGCACGCCTCCAGAAGGCCCGCTCTCGGCTGGAGCTGAAGTACGGGCGTCCCGCCACCCTGGCCGAGCTGGCCCGCGAGGTGGAGATGCCCGAAGACAAGGTCACCGAAGCGCTGCGCTTCGCCGCCGAGCCGCTGTCGCTCTCCGAGCCGCTCCGCGAGGACGGCGACGCGGAGCTCGGCGACGTGGTCGAGGACCGCTCCGCGGAGTCGCCGTTCGAGGTGGCCGCCACGGCCTTGCTTCCCGAGGAGATCACGCGCCTGTTGGCCCCGCTCGACGAGCGCGAGCGCGAGATCCTCAAGCTGCGTTTCGGTCTCGACCGCGGCGAGGCCCGCACCCTCGAAGAGGTCGGCGAGCACTTCAACCTGACCCGCGAGCGGATCCGCCAGATCGAGGTCCGCGCGATGAGCAAGCTTCGCCATCCCTCCAGCGGCACCGGCGCCCGCGACCTGCTCGCCGTCTGACGCGCCCCGGCACACCGGTTCCTCTGCGGGGCACCGGGCGACACGCTCTGTCAGACACCCTTCATTTCTCTCTAAGGGTCCACGACATGTTAGTGCGCGCGATGTAGTGTGTTGTTGTGGAGGTGACACCGGAGGGGCTGGCGCGGTTCTTCGAGGTGGTGTTGCCGCACATGAACGAGGTGCAACGGCGTGTCGTTGCCGGGGCGGCGGCGGAGATGTTCGGGCGGGGCGGCAAGACCGCGGTGGCGTCAGCGTCGGGGTTGAGCCGGAACACGGTGATCAAGGCGCACGCCGAGGTCGCAGCCGGGATCGAACCGTCGGATCGGTTGCGGGCAGCTGGTGGTGGTGACAAGCCGTTGATCGACAAGCAGCCCGGTCTGCTCGAAGCGCTCGATGAGCTGGTGCATCCCGACACGCGGGGAAATCCGATGTCGTTGTTGCGGTGGACGTCGAAGTCGTCGACGAAGCTGGCCGATGAGCTGGTCGCTCGCGGGTTCGAGGTGTCGTCGCGCACGGTGCTGCGCTTGTTGCATCAGCTGGGCTATTCGTTGCAGGCCAACGCGAAAGTGACCGAGGGTCGCCAGCACCCGGATCGTGACGCCCAGTTCCGGTATCTCAACGACATCGCCGCGAGTTTCGTCGATGACGATCAGCCCGCGATCAGTGTCGACGCCAAAAAGAAGGAGTTGATCGGTGACTACGCCAACGGCGGCAACGAATGGTCACCCGAAGGCGAACCCGAACGGGTCCAGGTCCATGACTTCGCCGACCGGGCGCTCGGCGAGTTCGCGAAAGCGATCCCGTATGGGATCTACGACGTCGCCAACAACGAAGGCTGGGTATCGGTCGGCGACGTCGCCGATACCGCGGAGTTCGCGGTCGCGTCGATCCGGGCCTGGTGGAACCAGATGGGCCGTGACCGGTTCCCGAACGCCACCCGACTGTTGATCACCGCCGATGCCGGCGGGTCCAACGGTTACCGGCTGCGCGCCTGGAAAGTGCACCTCGCCCGCCTCGCCGCTGACACCGGGCTCGACATCACCGTGTGTCACTACCCGCCCGGCACCAGCAAGTGGAACCGGATCGAGCACCGCATGTTCAGCTTCATCACCATGAACTGGCGTGGCCGACCCCTCACCAGCCTGCGCACCATCATCGAGTTGATCTCCGCCACCGCCACCACCACCGGGCTCAGCGTCCAAGCCGGCCACGACCCCGAGTGGTACGCCAAAGGCGTCCGGATCACCGACACCGAACTCGCTGCTGTCCCCCTCCACCCACACGACTTCCACGGCGAATGGAACTACACGATCAACGCCCAAACAGACCTGGCGTGAGCCCTAAGCTTGCGATTAAACCTTCGGGTCTTGTGACGCTGCCTGGGTGAGGTGGATGTCGGCGGCTTTCGCGGCGATGGTGCGCATCTGTTCGATGATGCGTCGCATACGACGGTCGTTGGCGATCCATCGGCGGTAGAGCTTTGCTTCAGTGGGGGTGAGCCGGCGGGTGACGGTCTTGCCGTCGATCTTGCGAGTCCATTGCCAGTAGGGCCCGTGGGGTTGGGGTGGGTCGGCGCGGCACTTGCAGCCTGGTGAGGTGCAGCGGGTGTAGCGGCGTGTGAGCGAGCCCGACGAGATCATCCCGATGTCGGCGAGCTGCGCGGCGAGTTCGCGGTAGCGGCGTTCGTAGGTGGCGAGTCGCTGTTCGGGGCTGGTGCGGGCCATGACGTCTCTGTCGAAAGTGTATCCCCGATCCAGGTGCAGACAGTAGACATACTGTCTGATTGTGGCAGCTTCGGTGGGAGAGCTTCAACGGTTCCGCTCCGATCTCTACGGCTGTCTGACCCGATGGGGTGACGCACTGTTCGAGTTGTGTGACGCCACGTTGTGCTCACCGTCACCGG
>JBBDRM010000164.1 GCA_040905475.1 Actinomycetota bacterium | reverse complement strand
GGATCCGGGGGCTGCTCCTGTGGTCGGCGGGCGACGGCTTGAGCGCGGCGTTCCCTGACATCGAGGACCTCGCAGCGTCGTGCCGGTTCCGCGACTGCGACCACGGCCCGGAGCCGCGCTGCGCGGTGCGGGGTGCGGTGGAGGGCGGCACCCTCGCCCCGGAGCGCCTCGCGAGCTACCAGAAGCTGAAGCGCGAGGTGGCGTGGGCCGACCGCGGCGCCGATCCCCTCGCCGCCGCCGAGGAGCGCCGGCGCTGGAAGCAGACCCACAAGTCGGCGAAGGGCCGCAGCCGGCCGTAGCCGGGTGCGAGGCGAGCGCTCACCTCGCCGCCACGTGCTGGAGCTGGCCTGCAGCGGGGAGCAGGTCCGGTCCGGCTGGGCAAGGACCGTTACCGGCCGGTCCGCTCGCGGTGCTTGCAGCCCGGCCAGCAGCAGGGCCGGCGCTGGCCTTCCTCCAGCTCCTCCACGGTCCGGCGGATGCGGCGTTCCCGCGTCGTCGCCTGCTTGGCATCTTCGACCCAGCAGATGAACTCGTTGCGGGCCAGCGGCGTGATGTCCGTCCAGGCAGCGAGCGCAGTGGCGTTGGCGATCAACGCCGTACGCAGGTCTCCTGGCAGCTCGTGCACCACACCGCTCGGCAGTCTCGTGACGCTCACCACGCGCACGGTAGCCCGCTCAGCTCGCCGGCTCGGAGCTCTCGCCTCCCGCGGGCGCTTCGGCGTGAAGCAGGTCGTCAGAGTGTGGGTTTCGATGCGGCGGTGGACGGGCGCCCCTTGACCACCTCGACGGGCACGTCCGCCGAGTCGTGGATTCCGCTATCGCGCAGCGAGGTGGCTGTGACAGAGAGCGACCAGCTGCCAGCACGCTCCCGACGCGGCACGGTGATGGTCACGGTGACCACCCGGGTCTCCCCCGCAGGCACCACGACTGGCTGCGGCGCGACGTCGACGACCCAGTCGTCGGGCACGCCGCCGACCGCGATGTCGAACGTGCCGCCGCGGTCGCCGTCGTTCGTGACCGTGATCTCCGCCGTGCCGCTCTCGCCGGCCCTGATCTCGACGGGACAGTTCGCGCACGCCACCGCGACGTCCTCGACGCCTGCGAGGCGCACCAGGAACAGGCCCTCCTGGCGGCCGCTGACTGCGATCGTGCCGGAGCTGAAGTACGGGTAGTTCGACCAGGTGCCGTTGAAGTCGGCCGACGGGTCGGCGTCGTCAAAGGGGAAGACGTCGAAGAACGCCACCGGCTCCAGGCGCGGGTCCTCCTCGTCGCCGACGGCGGCCACGTCGAGCACGCGCAGGCCGCTGCCGTAGTTGGACTGGTACACGAGGCCTTCGTGCACGTAGTTGTTGTGGGCGCTGGACGTGATGCCGTGGTCGTGGATGAAGTGCACCTTCGGGTCCTCGAGGTCCCTGACGTCGAGCACGATCGTCCGCGTGGTGTCGACGCCGTTGCCCTCCGTGACGACGTCGAGCTCGTCGTTGACGAGCAGGAAGGCATGGTCCTCGGTCAGCCAGCCCTGGTGGGCGTAGCTGACCGCCTCGTACCCGGTGCTGCCGAGGGTCATCGGCAGCTGCTTGTTGGTCACGTCGACGACGGTGACCTTGTTCTCCGAGGCGTTGAAGCAGACCTCCTGGCCGGAGTACCGCTCGTCGGGGCCCCGGTAGGTCACGCACTGGGTGTCGTGGACGTATGCGACCGGCGAGACGTCGGTCGCCCGCTCCCCCACCGTCCGGGCGGCCGTGCCCGGTCCGCCGTCCCGGGCGTAGCAGCCGGCGAACCGGGGGACCTGCGGATCGTTGATGTCGACGATGTGCAGCCCGGACAGGCATTGGTCCGGCACGACGCTTCCGGCGTTGCCGCCGACGATGTAGGCGAACCCCGTGTCCTCGTTGATCGCGATGTTGTGCGCCGAGTAGTTCAGCGGGTATGTCGCGTCAGGGGTGAACTGCTGCGGCTCGTCGTCGCCCACGTCACGGAGGCGGGTGAGGTCGAACACCAGCATGCCGTGGAGGTCCGACTCGCTCACGATGAACGCGTGGTCGGCGTACACCTTGATGTCGTGCCAGACGGCGTGCTCGATGCCGGGGTTCGGGACCTCGCCGAGGTAGACGGGGCTGGTGGGGTCGGTTACCCGGAAGAGCGCCGTGCCGTTGGTCTTGCCCATCATCACGTACTCGTCGCCCGTGTCCGGGTCGGTCCAGCCCCACAGGTCGCTCTGGCCGGCGCCGTCGAACTCCTCCGCCGGGACGAACGCGAGCAGGTCGATCCCGTCGCACTCGAACGGACCTGCCATGCCTCCCTGGCAGGGGATGTCGCTCATGGCCTCCAGCGGCTCACGGGTGTCGACCAGCGTGACGTTCACCGTCTCGCCCTCGACGACGGCCTTGCGGAGGGACTTTCCCGCGGAGCTCGCGATGCTGAGCACGGGGATGCCTGCCGAGGCGCTCCCGGGGGAGACGTCGTCATCGCTGTCGATCTGCACCAGCCCCATGGCGCC
>JBBDRM010000163.1 GCA_040905475.1 Actinomycetota bacterium | reverse complement strand
ACCATGACCGCGGCCACCTTCTCAACGTTGAAGGCCGACCAGAGCGGGCCAGCGTCCCACGGGTCGTACCCGGCGTCACGGGCGAGCTGGGCCACGGCGTGCTTCGCCTCCACGTCGTCGCTCGCCAGAAGCACGGACGCGGCGCGGCCGCCGAAGTCGGGCGAGCTGTTCACGATCTGCGCGTAGACGTGGTTCCACGCCTTGACCACCCGCGCTTCCGGCAGGCGCTCCTGGATGACCTCCGCCGCGGAGCGGCCGCCGAGGTCCGCCGGCGTCGAATAGGTGTTGTCCGTGTAAGGGTTCGTGCAGTCGATCAGGATCTTCCCCTCGACGTCCCCCAGCTGCGGGAAGACGCCCTCGATGTCCCACCAGTTGACGGCGAGGAGGAATGCATCCGTCTTCTCGACCACCTCGGCGTAGCTTCCGTGCCCGGCCGCTCCGATCTCCTCGGCCTTCGCTTTCGCGCGCTCCGGATCTCTTGATCCCACGATCACCTCGTGCCCGCCAGCTGCGAATTGGCGGCCGAGGCCCGTGGCCATGTTCCCGGTCCCGACGACCGCAACTCTCATATCAACCTCCTTCGCTTGGCATCACGAAGGCTTCGATGCCTCCGGAGGCCGCCTCGATGCTTCCTCGTTCCCGCCGCCCAAACGAGCGAGCGCCATCTCGGCGTCCGCGAGCGTCAGGAGCCCAACGAGCCGACCGTCGGACATCGTCACAGGCAAGCTCTTCAGGCTCTGGCGGCGCATGCGCTCGACCATCGCTTCAAGGCGCGCGTTGGGCCTGATCGTGCTCGGCCCGAGCGTCATCGCGTCCTCCGCTCTGACCTCCGCTCTCCCGCGAATCGCTCGGCGTCCGATGCGGCCGAGGACGACGCCCTCCTCGTTGAGCACGAAGCATGTGTCCCAGCCCGTCTCGTCGAGGCGGTGGCAGACCTTGAGCAGGCGATCGTCCGGCGCGCAGTTCGGCGTGTCGGTGCGCACGTGCGCGCCAGCTCGCGTCTCGCTCGGCTCGGCGCCCTCGAGGCGCAGGCCGAAGCTGCCCCAGTCGGCCTTGCCGGCGACGTAGTCGTAGACCCGCTCGAAACCGAGGCTCTCGAGCCGCGACGCGGCTCGTGGGCTCATGTCTCACTGCCAGTCGTAGCAGTAGACGATCACCGGTCGGCCGCGGTCGAGCCGCTCGGCCCGCTCCCGATCGAGCTCCTTGAGCGGGATGTTCATCGCGCCCGGGAGATGCTCGTCCTCGTACTCGGCCTGGGGCAGGACCTCGACCAGCTGCGCGCCCTCGTCCATCAGCCGCTGCACCTGCTCGCGATCGATCTTGGTCGCCATCAGATCACCGCTCCGTCGAGGAGGTCGCCGAAGACGGCGCGACCTGCCGCGATCGCGTCCTCCACAGAGATCAGCGTCCCGCGGACCTCTGGGTGCAGGCCCAACCAGCGCTCTGCGCTCTCGGGTGAAGCGAAGAAGTTCAGGACCGGACAGCAGGATTCGCACAACTCTTCACCTCCGGCGGTGCCGGAGACGACGACCGTCTCCTTGGGTCGCCAGCTCCCGTGCCCGCCAGGCCCTAGTTCGACCCGGATCTGGTCGCCTGTCTGCGGATCGCGAGAGGCGATCTCGATCGGCTCGCCGAGCATCGGTGCGATCCCCAGGGCATCGATTGCGCACATCGCGTACACCTCGTGGCCGTCGAGGCGGACGCGATGCGCCGTCGGCCGACCCGAGAAGGGATAGGCGACGAGGATGGCGCCCGTGGCGGGATCGTGGTGAACGAGGTCGAACTGCAGGAGCCGCTCGAGGGCGGGCTCGACCGCGAGCTCGAACCGGGAGGCGGCGTCGGCGAGCTCGTCAGGATCGGGCGGCGTGCCGGCTCCGAAGCTCTTCAGGATCCAGCGGTAGAACTCGCGCTCGCCGTCCGTGAGGGCACTGAGCCGCTGCGTCCCCCAGCGCTCGCGCGGAATCGCCGCGGACGTCAGCGCATCGGTCCAGTTGACGGTCATTCGTCCTCCTTCTCGGTCGCGCGTGGCAGGTAGGCGCGGTAGCTGGCGCGGTGGCGCTCCGCATCGAATTGGCCCTCCCACAGTCCGAGCTCGCCGTCGAGCCACGCGTAGCGAGCGTCGTCGGTTTAGAAGCAGAGCGTCGCCGCCACCCGCCACTCGCTCGCGTCCGTCGCACGCCGGGTAGCGAAGCCACGAGCATCCGCGCGGATTTGCGCCCCGTCGCGCGTGTCGATGCGGAGCGTCGGGCTCATCGCGCAGACGAGGTCGCCGGGCCGCTCGAAGAGCGTCCAGCGGAGCGCGCCGGTGAGCAGGGGCCCGGCGACCGTGCCGTCGCCGCTGGCCGACGAGAACGCCGTCTCCCTCCTCGAGGAGGGGCGCCATTCCCGGCTGGTAGCGGAGCTCGGCGTCGAAGAGATGCTCGAAAGCCACGCCTTGCTCTCAAGCCGCGAGTGGGGAAGCGTCTGGCCCCGGGCTGGCATTCACGCCGTCGCCTCGAGAAGCGCCTCCCGGATCCAGTCGG
>JBBDRM010000162.1:10849-15682 GCA_040905475.1 Actinomycetota bacterium | reverse complement strand
CGCCCGGGGGCTCGCGACCGACGAAGGACTGATGGCTCGCTACGCCTCCGGCCCGTCCGCTCCGACGCTGCGGCTCTACACCTACCGCTCGCATTGCGCGCTCGTGGGCCGGTTCCAGGACGCAGCCGCCGAGCTGGACCTGGAGGCGTGCGAACGGACCGGCACCCAGGTGAACCGGCGGCCGACCGGCGGCGGCGCGATCGTCATGGGACGGGATCAGATCGGGCTGGCGCTGGTTGCGTCGCTGAGCGACCCGATCACTCCCCCTCATGCGCGCGCGATGATCGCGCGGTTCGGGGAGGGGATCGTCCGCGGGCTCGCGCGGCTCGGGATCGACGGTGAGGTGCGCGGCAAGAACGACGTCGCCGTGCGCGGACGCAAGATCGCCGGGCTCGGCGTCTACACCGACGTGCACGACGCCGTGCTGTTCCACGCGAGCGTGCTCGTCGATCTGGACGTGCCGTTCATGCTGTCGGTGTTGAACGTCCCGGTCGCCAAGCTGGCCGACAAGGCGGTGGCGTCGGTTCGGGAGCGGATCACGACCGTCCGCGCAGAGACGGGCTCGGCGGTCGAGACCGGAGAGATCCGTCGCGTGATCGAAGCGGGATACCAGGAATCGTTCGGTATCGGGCTCGAGAACGACGTACTCGACGAGGCGGACCGTTCCGAGACGGGCGCGCTGATCGCCCGGCGCTACGGCCGCCCGGGATGGGTCCACTCGCGGACCTCCGGAGCGCCGCAGGGAACCTCGATCCTGAAAACACCCGGCGGGCTCCTCCGGATCGCCGTGCGCTTATCCGGCGAAGCGATCGAGGACGTGCTCGTCGGAGGGGATTTCATGGCCGGCGACCGCGCCGTCGCCGAGCTCGAGGCGGCGCTGCGATGGGTAGCGGCCGACCGCACTCGGGTCGAGGAGGCGGTGAAGCTCGGCTTCGCCCGCGGCGGCGGGCTCGAGCGTGTCTCCGACACCGAGCTTTCGGAGGCACTCTGGCAGGCGGTGCTCGACGCACGCTCGCGTCGCGGGGCGACGGGCTCGTGCTACTACCCGGCCGTCACCTCGGCGGCGTCGGACGCGACCGTGGTCAGGGGATAGGGGGCGTCATGGCGATCACCAGAGAGCACCTGCCGATCGCGGTGGACCAGCCGGAGGAACGGCGATCCTCGCCCGACTGGGTCCGGATCAGCACGGCGAGCGCCATCGCGCTTCGGTTCCGGTCCGGACGCTTCACCCGCGACTTCGAGTTCGGAGGCATCAACCTGCTCCTGAACTACCCGGACCAGGGATGTCTCTCGGACTGCTCGTACTGCGGTCTCGCGCGCACGCGACCGGGTACCTACGAGGACAAGTCGTTCATCCGTGTCGATTGGCCGCTCGTGTCCACCGACGAGCTGGTCGACCGGATGGCTCTCCACGCGGCCAAGCTCACGCGTCTTTGCATCTCGATGGTCACGCACGGACACGCCTACCGCGACACCGTCGAAATCACCGGCAGGATCCGGGCGAAGGTCCCGACCCCGCTGTCGATCCTGGTCGCGCCGCCGACGCTCGATCAGGAGCGGATCCGAAGCTTCCGCCAGATCGGCGTCGACATGATCGGGGTCGGGCTGGACGCCGTCACTCCCGACCTGTTCCGCCGTCACCGTACCGACGTCCCCGCCGGCGGTCTCCGCTGGAAGAAGTACTGGGAGGTCATCGACGACGCCCGCGACGTGTTCGGGCCGTGGAAGGTCAACGTGCACACGCTCGTCGGGCTCGGCGAGACCGACCGGGATCTCTGCGAGCTGTTCTTCCGTCTCTGCGACCGGCAGATCTTCCCGTACCTGTTCTCGTTCAACCCGGAGCCCGATTCGCGCATGGCGGCCGCGCCCCGCGCGCCGTTGGGACGCTGGCGCCGCATCCAGCTCGTCAAGCACCTGATCGAGCGCGAAGGGCTTCGATCCGATCAGCTCGCATTCGACGGCGACGGCGCCCTCGTCCGGCTCGACGCGCCGCGCGCGTGGGTCTCCGAGCACGTTCGCCGGGGCGAGGCGTTCATGACCAACGGATGCCCGGGCCCGGACGGCGAGCCGGGCTGCACCCGGCCCTACGGCTCGTACCGCCCGAGCGAGCCGTTCCGCGACTTTCCGTTCTTGCCCCTGATCGACGACACGCGCGGCATCGAGGCAGACCTTCGCCTCGAGGAGATCCTCGACTGACACGGAGGTGCGTCACGTGGAGATCATCGTTCCCATCAAGCAGGTTCCGGATCTCGTGGACGAGCTGGAGATCGCGTCGAGCGGCACGGACCTCGACCGCGAGTACCTGCGCTACGTCCTGAACGAGTTCGACGATCAGGCCCTCGAGGCGGCGCTCCTGCTCAAGGAGGCACACGGCGGCCGCGTCACGGTCGTCGCGCTGGACATGGGCGAGGTGGACAACGTCCTGTTCACCGCGGCGGCGAAGGGCGCCGACGTGCTCGTGAAGATCACGGGGGACTTCGCCGACCGGCCCGCGGGCTCGCACGCGATGGCGCGCATCGTCGCGGACGTGGTCCGCGACCGACCGTTCGACCTGATCTGCACCGGCGTGCAGTCGGCCGAGGATCTCGACGGCCAGCTCGCGCCGCTGCTCGGGTCGGCCCTGGGGTTGCCCCACATCTCGGTGGTGAGCGGCATCGAGGCCGATGGAGGGACGATACGGGTGCTCCAGGAGCACGGCGGCGGCGTGATGGCCAGGCTGGAAGCCCCCTTGCCGTGCGTGCTCGGGGTCCAGGCGGCAGCGCAACCGCCTCGGTACGCGCCGGTGTCACGGGTCCGTCAGGCGATGAAAGAGACCACCATCGAGGAGGTCGCCGCGACGGCCGTCGAAGCCGACCCGCTCACCATCCGCCGTTTCGCCAAGCCGGAATCCGCCACCCACGCGGAGATGATCGCCGGCTCCACCGACCAGATCGTCGACAAGATCCTCTCGCTCCTCCGGGAGCGGGGGCTCGTGAAGGCTTAGGGGGAAGATATGGGCGACGTATTCGTGATCGTCGAGCAGCGCGACGGAGTCGTCGCGCCGGTGAGCTTCGAAGTACTGGGCGCGGGCGCGGCCCTTGCGTCGTCGCTTGGGACCCGGTGCGTCGCGGTGGTCGCCGGCGGCGACGACGCCGCCTCGCTGGCGCCCCAGCTCGGCGCCGCGGCGCAAGTGGTGTCGATCGCAGACGGCAGGCTCGCGTCGTATTCGCCGGAGGCGTACAAGGCAGCGATCGGCGAGGTGCTGGCCGGGCGCGACGCCAGGCTGGTGCTCCTCGGCAACACCACGGTCGGGATCGATCTCGGCGCCGGGCTGTCGGCGGCCCTCGGCGTCCCGCTCGTCGCGTACGCGACGGACCTCTCCGCCGAAGGCGCGACGGTCGTCGCGACGAGCCGGCTCTACGGAGGGAAAGCCGACGTCGACATCGCGATCGATGGAGCCGCGGTCGTGACGGTGCAGGCGGGCGCGTTCCCGGCCGATGCGGGGCGGGTGAGCGGTTCACCCGAGCTCGAGGAGGTCAAGGCGCCGGCGGCGCTCGAAGGCGTTCGCACCCGGTTCCTCGAGCTGATCGAGCCGCAGGGTGGTGACGTCGACATCACCCGGCAAGACATCCTCGTGTCGGTCGGACGCGGGATCCAGAACGCCGACAACCTCGAGGTCGTCCAGGAGCTGGCCGACGCGCTCGGCGGCGCACTGTCCGCCTCGCGCCCGGTGACCGACAACGGGTGGCTTCCGAAGACGCGACAGGTCGGCAAGTCCGGGCTCGCGGTGAAGCCGAAGCTCTACCTGTGCGCCGGCATCAGCGGCGCTCCCGAGCATCTCGAGGGGATGCGCGACGCGGAGCTGATCATCGCGATCAACACCGACGAGAAGGCCCCCATCTTCGACGTCGCGCACTACGGGATCACGGCCGACCTCTTCGATGTGGTTCCGGCGCTCACCGAGAAGCTGAAGGGCTGAGGACGGACGGGAGCCAGCGGTGCAGGATCCGACACGCGAGGTCTTCGAGAACTTCCCCCACTGGATGAAGCTCATGTTCTACGTCCTCGCCTTCATTATGACCTCGTCGTTCCTCGTGGGCGCCACGGTCCGGATCCGCAAGTACCGCCGGGGACGGAGGGCGGGTCGTCTCGACCGGCCGGCGCGGCGCTTCGGCCGCGCGGTCGGCCTCGTCGGGAGCAACAAGACGGTCGCGCGACGCAACCTCAGGACCGGGCTCGCTCATGCAGCCATCCTTTGGGGATTCACGACCCTGTTCATCGGCACCGTGATCCTCACGATCGACTACGACGTGGTGCGGCTGTTGTTCGGGGAGGACGCGCGATTCTTCCGCGGGACCTTCTACGTGTCGTATTCGTTCATCCTCGACACGCTCGGAGCCGCGTACATCCTCGGCCTGCTGTACATCGCCTGGCGCCGGCGCTTCCAGAAGCCCGCGGCGCTCGACTACACCCGGGTCGACCGGCCGGAAGGCTCGTACTCGCGCAAGCCGTACAAGCGCGGAGACTGGCTGTTCTGGCACTTCCTGTTCTGGCTCGGGATCGGAGGTTTCCTGCTCGAAGGGCTCCGGATCGTGGCGAACGGATTCCCGTCGCACGAGATCTGGTCTCCGGTCGGATGGGTCGCCGCGCGCGGCCTCGAGGCGGCCGGCATGAGCACCGCCGCCGCCACCGACGCGCACCTCGTGACCTGGTGGGCGCACGCGAGCATGGCGCTGCTGTTCATCGGGTACATCCCGTTCTCGAAAGCGATGCACATGCTCACCGACGTCGCGAACCTGACCTTCACCGACGGACGAAGCACGTCGGCGACGTTGCCGCGCGTCGCCGACGGGG
>JBBDRM010000162.1:0-10839 GCA_040905475.1 Actinomycetota bacterium | reverse complement strand
CCGCGCCTCGCTCGGGTACCAGACGCTCGGCGACTTCACCTGGAAGGAGCTGCTGGACTTCGACGCATGCACGAAATGCGGCCGTTGCCACGAGGTCTGTCCGGCGCGCGCGTCGGGCGCGCCGCTGTCGCCACGGGACCTGATCCTCGACCTCCGTCAGTTCGCGGAGCAGGCGACCCGCGTGCGGCCTTTCCTGGACTGGGAGCGGCGCGCCGCAGACGAAGGCACGCCGGGGGGTGGGGACGGCAACGGCGATGGTGCGGGCACGGCGCCGAGCGGAGCGAAGCTCGCCGGGGGGATCATCCCGGCCGAAACGCTGTGGGCCTGCACGACCTGCATGGCGTGCGTGGAGGCGTGCCCGGTCGGGATCGAGCACGTGCCGACGATCATCCAGCTCCGGCGCTCGCTCGTGGACGAGGGTGACCTCGAGCCGACGCTTCAGGACGCGCTCCAGAACATCGCGCAGCAGGGCAACTCGTTCGGTCAGTCAGCCAGGACGCGCGGCAAGTGGGCGAAGGAGCTTCCGTTCCCGGTGAAGGACGCACGGAAGAAGCCGGTGCGGGTGCTGTGGTTCGTCGGCGACTACATGTCCTTCGACCCGCGCTTGCAGGGGCTGGCTCGCTCGCTGGCCACGATCCTGGACGACGCCGGCGTCGATTTCGGCATCTTGTACGACGGCGAGCGCAACGCCGGCAACGACGTTCGGCGCGTCGGCGAGGAGGGCCTGTTCGAGATGCTCGTGGAGCAGAACATCAAGACCCTGTCGACCTGCGACTTCAACGAGATCATCACCAGCGATCCGCACACGTACAACACGCTGAAGAACGAATACCCGCAGTTCGGCGGCTCGTGGAAGATCACGCATTACACCGAGTTCCTCCTCCGGCTGCTCGAGCGCGGACTGATCACTCCGAAACGCGGGATGGGCATCAGGGCGACGTACCACGACCCCTGCTATCTGGCGCGGTACAACCGCGTCATCGACGCCCCGCGGGACATCCTCGGCCGGCTGGGGGTCGAGCTGGTGGAGATGCCCCGGAACCGCGAGAACACCTTCTGCTGCGGCGCCGGCGGCGGGCGCATCTGGATGGACGACTCGACGCTCGCCGAGCGTCCCAGCGAGCAGCGCATGAAAGAGGCCTCCGAGCTCGGCATCACCCACTTCGTCGTCGCGTGTCCCAAGGACGTCACGATGTACCGCGACGCCGCGAAGACGACCGGCTTCGACGATCGCATCACGGTCGTCGACATCGTCGAGCTGATCGAGCACGTCACGCGCGAGCCCGAAACGGCCGGCGCGGTCGGGTGAGCGCGGTGGACGAGCCAAGGGATCCGGCCGGTGAGGTCGTCGAGCAGCTCGCGGACGGGCTCTGGCGCCGGCTGAGGGACGTGATCCTCGTCGCGGAGCGGATCGAGACCTACTCCTTCACCGAGAGCGACGCCCCCCGGCACGAGCCGCTGGGCAGCGCGGAGGCGGTCGCGGTCGCGACCGACCAGGTCGTGCGGGCCCTGCGAGAGGCGGGCGACCCCGACGGTTGGCGGCTCCTTGCGCGCGTCGCCGACACCCAAGAGGGCGTGCCGTTGGACGAGCTGGCCGCCATGCTGGACCGGCCGCGGCTCGCGACGGTCGAGCGCGTCAACGCGCTCGTTCAAGCCGGCCTGGCCCAGCGCGCGCTCGATCTGGACCGGGTGTTCGCGACGATGGCAGGGGACGCGCTCATCGGCCTCGTGCGAGCCGTCGCGAGCCGACTCGGTGATCAGGCTGCGCTCTTCCGCCCGGAGGCGCGGGCCGCGCAAGGCGGAGGGTCCGGGGATGGATTGCCCCTACTGTGAGACGACGGGGGACCGGCAAGGCGTGCACCGGCACCTGGTGGAGAAGCACGGCGACCGGGTGTCCACCCGCGTCGACCCGGAGCACGGCGATCGCTTCTATCGCATCGCCTGCCCGCAGTGTGACGCTCCCTGGGAGCGTCAGATCAAGCCACGCAGCAAGGACCCGACGTTCCTGGAGGAGTTCGATCTCGAGATACGCCTGGTCGCCTTCGACATGCTCCTGCATCACATCCGCGGGGAGCACAGCGACGAGGCGCCGAACGGAGCCGCACCCGGCGGCGGGTGATGAGGGGGCGAGACGTGGCTGAAGTCAAGAACTGTACGATCCCGGAGGAGCTCTTCTACCTCGTGCGGAGCCACGTGTGGGCTCGGTCCGAGGACGGAACCGTCGTCGTCGGGATCACCGACGTTGCCCAGAACCTGGCTCAACGCTTCATCGCCTACACGCCGAAGAAGGTCGGGAAGCGAGTCGAGGTCGGCAAGAGCACGGCCACGCTCGAGAGCGGCAAGTGGGTGGGCCCGGTGCCGTCCCCGGTCGCGGGCGAGATCATCGCGATCAACGACGCTGCGCTCGCCGATCCCTCGATCGTGAACGGCGCGCCCTACGGCGAGGGATGGATCGCGAAGGTCAAAGCCGACGACTGGGAGCGCGACCGAGCGGGGCTGCTGTCGGGAGATGCCGCCCTCGAGGAGTACGCTCGTTTCATGGAGGAAGAGGGTATCGAATGCCCGCCGAAGGGATGAGTGCATGACGTCCCGTCGAGCCGGCGCGTGAGACACCGGTGACGACCGCCGTCCCGCAGAATTATCTCGGGTGTGTGATCCCCGAGGAGCTGCTCTTCGACGTCGAGATGGACGTCTGGGTGCGGATCGAAGGCGAGGAGGCGGTCCTCGGCATGACCGACCCGGCGCAGACGCGCTGCGGCAAGTTCGTGGCGGTTCAGTTCCGGAAGGTCGGCAAGACGGTAGCGCGCGGCCGTGGGCTGGCGACGATCGAGAGCGCGAAATGGGTCGGACCGTTCCCGAGCCCCCTCTCGGGCGAGATCCTCGCCGTCAACTCCGAAGGCTTCGGGCGCGACATCCTGATCGCGAACCGGGATCCGTACGGAGAGGGGTGGCTGGTCCGCATCCGCCCCACGAACCTCGACGAAGAGATCGGCACGCTCCTGCGCGGCTCCGATGCGTTCGATGCGTATCGGAGCAAGATCGACGAGCTGGAGATCCGCTGCTTCCGCTGCGCCGACTGAAGCGCCGACCGCGTCAGATGCTGGCGGCGCGACGCAGTTCGCCGCGGGCGGCGAGCTGCGTCGCCATCACCTCGCGGAGTAGGTCGATCGCCCGCCCCACTCGCGCATCGCGGAGCGAGTAGTAGACGCTGTTGCCCTCCCGGGTTGCCTGGACGACCCCTCGCTCGCGGAGAACCGCGAGATGCTGGGAGACGTTCGACTGTGAGAGGTCGAGCTCGGAGGTGAGCTCGGTGACCGACTTCGACCCGTCGCGGAGGACGTTGATGATGAGCAGCCGTTTGGGGTCAGCAAGCGCCTTGCACAGACGAGCGTGGAGCTCGTAGATCTCGTTCCGGATCTTCGGGTCCACCGCTTCTCCTCCTGGATCCCGGCGCCTGACGGCACTCATGATAACCGTGGCCGAGCGTTCCCGCACCGTGCCGGGCCCGGCTCAGAAGGCCGTTGGCACCCCCGAGAACATCCACTAGTACATTCGTACCCTCGCATATTATAATGCGTCCCGAACGTTTCGCGCTCGGAGGGCCCCCCGGAGCCCGCCAGGAGGTGGCTATGGCCGAGGTCGAGCAGAAGAACAAGCTTTCGATCATCGCCTTCAGCGGGGACGCCGACAAACTGTGGCCGACCATGATCCTGGCGACGACGGCCGCGGCTAGCGGGATGGAGGTCTCCATCTTCTTCACGTTCTGGGGCCTCTTCTCGCTCATGAAGCCGGGCGTACGCATCACCGGGGACAACTGGATGCAGAAGATGCTTTCCCTGATGAACAAGCCCGGGATCGACAACGCGAAGCTGTCGAAGCTGAACTTCGCGGGGGCCGGCCCCATGATGCTCAAGAAGCTCGCCAAGGAGCACAAGGTCGCCACGCCCGGCGAGCTGCTCGAGATGGCGCAGGAGATGGGCGTGAAGCTCATGCCGTGCCAGATGACGATGGACCTGCTCGGCCTGAAGCGAGAGGACATGATCGACGGTCTCGAGCCGCCGCTGGGCGCCGCCACCGCCTTGCTCGAGATGAAGGAGTCCTCGGTCCAGTTCTTCATCTGAGGAGTTGAGCATCGACGACAGGGCCGCCCCCCGGGGGGGCTTTGTGGTCTTTCACGACTCCCCCCGCGCGCTCGCGGCCGGGAGCGTCTCGTACATGCGTATCAGCACGAGGACCCCGGACGCTCCCGTGATCGCACCGACGACCCATATCGCTGCGGCGAGCCCGAAGAGATCCGCGACGACGCCCGCGAGAACGGCTCCGACGGCGAATCCGATGTCCCGCCACAGGCGGTACACGCCGATCGCGGACGCCCGCCAGCGGGGATGCGCCACGTCGCTGATCGCGGCGAGCAGCGTCGGGTACACCATCGCCGTTCCGATCCCGAGCGTGATCGCGCCCACCGCCCACCACGCCGCGGTTCGCGTCCCGGCGATCAATCCGATCGCGAGCGCCTGGACGAACATGCCCGACGCGATGAGCTTCTTCCGCCCGATGCGATCCGACAGCGCTCCGGTGACGAGCTGTCCGGCGCCCCAGACGGCCGGGTAGAGCGCGGCCAGCGCACCGATCGAAGCAACGGAGAGCCCGGACCGCGCGAACCAGATGGGGAACAGTCCCCAGGCCATCCCGTCGTTTAGGTTGTTCACAAGTCCGGCCTGGCTGCAAGCGGACAGAGCCCGCTCGCGGAAGCTCGTGAGGAGGAAGATCTCGCGCATCGACGGCGGGTGCGAGCCGTCGTCGGGACCGCCCTCGTGATGGGCGTGCGGCAGGGTCTCTCGGACGAACAGCGCCGAAAGGCCGAGACCGAGACCGGCGAAAGCGAGGCCGAAGAAGAACGGTTCCGGCCGCAACCCTGCTCGCGCGGCGACGAACCCCGTCGCCGCCGCCGTCAGCGCAACCGCTCCGTATCCGGCGGCCTCGTTCAGCCCCATCGCGAAGCCGCGGCGCGCCGGCCCGGCGAGGTCGATCTTCATGATCACCGTCGTCGACCACGCGAGGCCTTGGTTCACGCCCAGGAGCACGTTCGCGAGGACGATCCATCCCCACGAAGGCCCCCACATGAGCAGCAAAGGAACCGGGATGCCGACGATCCACCCCGCGATCAGCACGCGCTTGCGTCCGGCGCGATCGGCCCACCGGCCGGCGACCAGGTTGGTCGCCGCCTTCACCAGCCCGAAGGCGAGCAGGAAGGTGAGCACGGCCGTGAACGTGCCGAGGCCGAAGATGCGTTGGGCGATGAGCGGGAGAACCGTCCGCTCCTGACCGACCATGCCGCCGACCAGCGCATTGATGCCCACCAGCAGCGAGAACTGGCCGAGGTTGGCGCCCAGCCCGAGGGCGACCGGACGGGGCGGCGACGCGGTCACGAGCGCCGGATCTAGGACTCGAACGCGAGCCCGGCCCGGTGCCACCCGAAGGTCCCTCCCCGGAGGTTGGCCACGCGCAGGCCGCGCCGGGCGAGCAGGCTCGCAGCCGTCGAGGATCGTTCCCCGTGGCCGCAGTAGACGATGAGCTGAGACGCTTCGGGGCTCTTCCCCGCGATGATGTCGCCGAGCTCCAGATGCTTCGCGCCGGGGATCCGCCGCGCCGCCCACTCGTTCGCCTGCCGAACGTCGAGCAGATGCTCGCCGGTCGCCGCGCGTTCCGCAGCTTCCTCCGCCGAAAGCGTTTCGATCGAGCTGACCGGCAAGCCGGCCGCGCCCCACGCCTCGAAGGTCGTCCAGCCTTCTATGCGGTCGTAGCCGATGCGGCGCGCCAGTCGCGTCGCCTCCTCGAGCTGCTCCGGTTCGAGGAGGAGGACGATCGGCGCGCCGAAGGGAACGACCCATCCGAGCCAGGAGGCGAAGGCCGGTCGTACCGTGATCGACACCGAGCCCGTCGGATGCGCGCGCGCCCAGTTCTCGGCCTCGCGTCCGTCGATCAGCCATGCGCCTCGCTCGGCGGCGTCGCGCGCGGCGAGCGCCGGCAGCTCCGCGACCTCCGGGAGGTCCTGAAGCAGCGCGGCGCCTTCCCGATTGACGGCGCGAAGGTGGGCGAAGTACCGCGGGTACGTTCCGAACCCCGACCGCAGCTGCGCGACGAACTCCTCCTCGTCGTCGATCGCGAAGAGGGGATTGGCGAGTCGCTCGGCGCCGATCGTGCTCGATGCCGTGCGGGCCGGGCCGGTCGAGCAGAAGGATCCGGCGCCGTGCGTCGGATACAGAACCGTGTCGTCGGGGAGGGCGGCCAACGAGCGGAGACTCGCGAACTGCGCGCGCGCCAGCTCTTCGGCTCGCTCGGGTCCCGTGAGGTCCGTGCGGGCGGCACCGCCGACGATGAGCGAGCCGCCGCTGAACAGAAGCCTCGCGCCGTCGATCGTCACGAGGAAGGAGAGGTGCTCAGGGGTGTGCCCGGCGGTCGCCAGGACGTCGATGGCGGCGCCGGCGATGATGAGCGGCGCGCCCGGTCTCAGGGGGCTGTGAGAGAAGCCCAAACCTGCCTTCGCCGACGCGTAGACAGCGGCCCCGCTCGCGTCGGCGATCTCTCGAGCGCCGCTGACGAAGTCGGCGTGCAGATGGGTCTCAAGGACGCCGACGATCCGCAGCCCGGACCGCTCGGCGATCGCCAGATGCTCCGCGGTGTCCCGGCGAGGATCCACCGCGAGCGCCGATCCTCCTCCGACATCGACGAGGTATGACGTGTTGCCGAGCGCTTCATCTCCGATCGCTTCAACGCGGTTCACGGGTGGCCTCCCTCGCCGGTCGCCACCGGCAAGCCCTGCGCGTGCCATTCGGGGAATCCGTCTTCGAGTCGAAGGGCGCGGTATCCCTTCCGCCGGAGCAGGCGCACGGCATCGTCGGCGAACACGCAGTAGCGCCCCCGGCAGTAGGCGACGATCTCCTTGGTCTTGGGGACTTCTCTCAGGCGGCGGGAAAGCTCGAGGACCGGGATGGACCGCGCCCCCGCGATGTGACCCGACGCGAACTCGGCCGCCGGCCGGACGTCGATGACCACCAGGTCGCCGGTCTTGAGGCGCCGCTTCAGCTCGGAGCGGGGAACCGGCTCGAGCCCCTCCCGGTCGCCGAGGTAATCGATCGCGAGCCGCTCGATCTCGCCGACGTGCTCGACCGCGACCTCCCGGAGCGATCGCCACAAGGAAAGGACGCTGGGACCGGCGACGCGGTAGATCACCCGCGTCCCATCCTTCGTGGAGCGCACTAGGCCGCTTAAGGCAAGGAAGCGCAGGTGGTGGGAGGTGTTGGCGACGCTCTGCTCGATCTCTTGCGCGATCTCCTCGACCGAGCGAGGTCCCTGGGCCAGCACGTCCACGATCTCGGCGCGTCTCCCGCTCGCCAGCGCCTTCGCGACCGCGCCGAAGGCGTCGAAGAGCGCGTGCTTCGCTGCGCGGTCTGCCATGTCGCCAGGGTACCGTTCCCAGAGGGGTTCATCAAATATTCAAACAAACTCTTGATGACAAGCCCGAAGAACCAAGCCGAGCTCGACCTACTCGGTCGCGCGGTAGGCCTCGGGGGCGGGCTTGAGGGGGCGGAAGAACCAGGTCGGGCGGCGCAGCCCACCGGGGCCCGGCCCCGGCCTCGTCATCGCGAGCCACTCGCGGTACACCTCGAACGACTTCTTGGTGTCCACCACGACGTCACCGTAGCGGTCGTGGGGCCCGGCCTTCTCGAGCCGCACGAGCTGATGCCACGAATGCTGCCCCGAAACGGGGTCGGGTTGGGGCGGGAAGGTGAGGTTCTGATGCACGCCGGCGTCGGTCCACCACACCCGCGAGGAATCGGGGTCGGAGGACTCGAAGGGCTTCACGCCTTCGAGCTGGCGCACCCGCCACACGCCGTCGTCGTGCTCGAGGTTCACGAGCGCGGACACCCAGCGGTCGGTGCCCATCCCGCGGTCGAGACGCCAGCGGCCCATGTGGTGCGAGGCGGCGACGACGCCGGGCCGGATCCCCTCCGTCGGCCAGGCCCGGATCACGAAATGGCCGGTGCGGGTGACGACCTTTACCAGGTCGCCGTCGCCGACCGCCAAGCGCTCGGCGTCCGAGGGATGGATCCACAGCGGATGACGATGTGTGATCTCGTTCAGCCATTTGGCGTTCCCGGACCGGGTGTGGATCAAGGTCGGTAGCCGGAACGTCGGGACCAGGATCCAGGTACCGTTCTGCGGATCGGCATCGGCGATGTGGCTCCGCCAGGTGCCGGGGATCGCCTGGTCCCCCCACCCCCAGTCCTTCATCGTCTTGGAGAAGAACTCGAGCTTGTGGCTTGGGGTCGGGAAGCCTGCGCGCGCGACGCCGTCGATCTCGACGCCGACGGAGTCGTGGGGCCCGATCAGCGGGAACGGCTTCCCTTCGTACGCTTCCGGCGGCTTGTGCACCACGCCCGAGATCGGGTCGGTCCGGGTACCTTCGAGCGCGGCCTCCGACACCGGCACCTCGTGCAACGCGTACACGTGCTTGGTGATCTCGACCACGCCGTACTTGCGCATGTAGGCGAGGGGTGTCAGCCCTTCTTTGGCCGCCTTCTCCGGCAAGCCGGGGACGTTGTTCTCGAACATGTAACGGTAGTACTCGTCGATCGTGACCTTTTCTCCTGGGCGGTAGGGTGATTCGAACCAGCGCCGGACCCCGAGCGAGCCGTCGGGGTCGATGCGCCAGGAGAGCTCGATCCAGAACTCGTCCTCTTCCCACACCTCACCCGGGTTCGCCTCGTAGGTGAACTGCACCGGACGTCCGAGCTTCTCCATGGCGACCCGCATGACCGGCTGACGGAAACCGAGCCAGGTGCCGGCGTGCGTTTCATAGGAGTGGGTGTCGTGGCGCTCCGGGCCGAGGCCCATCGGAAGCACGTAGTCGGCGAACCACGCCGTCTCGCTCCACGTCGGCGTGAGCGCCGCGTGCAGACCCACCATCGACTCGTCGGAGAGCGCCTCGATCCACGAGAAGCCGTCGGGGTTGGTCCAGACCGGGTTGTAGACCCGGGTGAAGTAGACCTCGAGGCGGCCGCGTCCTTCCTTCAAGAAGTAGGGGAGGAGGTAGGAGAGCTCGTGATGCGACAACGGATACTCGGCGGGCCACAGCAGCGGGTTCCACACCTTCTGCGGCGGTGGCGCGATGAAGGGTTGCGGAACGAATTTGTCCCACCAGTTCGGCGAGGTGCCGCCTTCGGTTCCGACGCTCCCGGTCAGCACGTTCAGGAAAAACAGGCATCGGGAGACCTGCCACCCGCCCTGGTTGCCCGATGCCGCGGCCCGCCAGTTGTGAGCCGCGAACGCCGATCCCGCTCGCGCGATCTGGTGCGCGACCTCGACGATCGTCGCAGCGGGCACGCCCGATTCCTTCTCGGCGAGCTCGGGCGTGAACTGCGCGTAGTGCTCGGTGATCACGTCGAGGAAGTTGTCCAACGTCGACTCGACGTGCGGGTGCTCGGACCTCATGTACTCGTCCCAGTTCACCCAGCGTCGCAGGAACTCGCGGTCGAACAGCTTCTCGATCAAGATCATCGACGCCATCGCCAGCAGCACCGCCGGCTCGCTGCCGGGCCGCGTCGGCATCCAGTAGTCGGCGCGCGAGGCGGTGTTCGAAAGGCGCGGGTCCATCACCGCGATCTTCGCGCCGCGCATCTTCCCTTCGATGATGCGCTGCGCGTGTGGGTTGAAGTAGTGACCGGTGTCGAGATGGCTCGAGATCAGCAGGGTGAAGCGTGCGTTGGCGTAGTCGGGAGACGGCCGGTCGTTGCCCATCCACAGCGCGTACCCGACACGCGCGGCGGCGGAGCATACGTTGGTGTGGCTGTTGTGTCCGTCCACGCCCCACGCGCGCAAGACCCGGTCGACGTAGCCGTCCTCGCCGGGGCGGCCAACGTGATAGACGATCTCGTTCCGGCGGTTCTCGATCAAGGCCTTGCGCATGCGCCCCGCGATGTCGTCCAGGACCTCGTCCCAGGACACGCGTTCCCACTTCCCCGCGCCGCGCGCGCCGACGCGCCGCTGCGGGTAGAGGATCCGCTCGGGATCCTGGATCTGGTTCATCGTCGCCGGGCCCTTGGCGCAGTTCCGCCCCCGTGAGCCGGGATGAACCGGGTTCCCCTCGATCTTTCGGATCTCGAGCGACTCGGTATCGACGTAAGCGAGTTGTCCGCACGCCGCCTCGCAGTTGAAGCACACGGTCGGGATGAGCATGTAGCGCTTGGCGACCTTCTCCGGCCAGCGCGACCCCTCGTACTCGACCCAGTCGTCCCAGCGGTCCGGCGGCGGGTACTGCGCGAGGCGTCCGTCGGCCTGCGGCAGGGGGGTGGGGGTGGGTCCGGTCGGCTCCTTGCGTCGGCTCGCCACGCGTCCCCCTAGCTCAACGGAACCGACTGACCGGCCTTGACGAAGGTGTGCTCTGCCGCGAAGAGCCCGCCGAGAGAGAGCACGGCAGCAGCCACCAGCAGCGCCGCTGGGCCGTCGGTCGCGAGCGAGACCGCCAGCAGCGCGGCCGGGGCGATCATCCCGGCGACGACGGCGCCCCACCAGAACATGGTCGCGAACGGCCCGCGCAGCAGATTGCGGATCGCCGCGCGCGCCTGCCGGGTCCCGTGCGTGGCGTGGGAATACTCCATGGCCGTCGAAGCAGCGATCACGGCGATCGCCGCGAGCAACGAGAGCGCGAGGAAGCGCTGGAGCCCGTCGTCGGCGTCGCGCGCCACGGCGACGATCGCGAGGGCCGCGGCTCCCGCTGCGGCAGCCTGCGCGACCAGCACGACGGCCAGCATCGGCGAGAGCCACAGGTCGCGGCCC
>JBBDRM010000161.1:37437-72895 GCA_040905475.1 Actinomycetota bacterium | reverse complement strand
CTCCGGAAGGCGTGTTCGAGCGCATGCCCGGCGAGGGGTCACGCTGGAGCCAAGGGAAAGACCAGTCCTGGGAGCCGTTGCGGCCCGAACGGGTCGTCGAGGTCTCCTACGACTACATGGAAGGGCAGCGGTTCCGTCACGTGACGCACTTCCGCCGCTGGCGTCCCGATCGGGATCCGCGCTCGTGCTCGTACGAGCAACTGGAGCAGCCGGCCGACTTCGATCTCCGCACCGTATTGGAGCCGCCGGCGACGCCCCCGCAGAAGCGGGCGCCGGAAAGGAAGAAAGGGAGCTAGCCCGAGCGTTTGCGAACCGCGGCGCGGCCGCTCGCCCGCGATAGGGTGGAGACGTGATGCGAACCTCCGAACGCACCGATCCCGAGGTGGCTCGCTTCTGGGAGCTCTGGGCGGACGAGCTCGCCGGGGCCGCGCTGTACCGGGCGCTCGCGGAGCGGGCCGGCGAGAACCGTCGGGAGATCCTGATGGAGCTCGCCGACGCCGAGGAGCGTCACGCCGCGCACTGGGCGAAGCTCATGGCGGAGCGCGGGATGACGGAGCCGCGAAGGCCCCGGCTCCCGTTCCGTGTCCGCGTTCTCTCGATGCTTGCACGTCGTTTCGGCGCCGACGCGATCCTGCCCCTGGTGCTTCGCCTCGAGGCGGCCGACGCCGCCAAGTACGAGGACATCGCCGAGGCGCCGGACTCGATGGCGCGACAAGAACGTTCGCACGGCAAGACCGTGTCGGCACTCGTCGGAGGGCCGACCGGTGCCCGGATCGCCCGCGCCGAGGGCCGCCACCGCGTCGGCGCGGCGGGAGCGTTGCGGGCAGGCGTGTTCGGGTTCAACGACGGGCTCGTGTCGAACCTCTCCTTGGTGATGGGCGTCGCCGGGGGGACGCAGGGTGATTCGCGCTTCGTGCTCTTGGCCGGTGTCGCAGGGCTCGTCGCCGGGGCGTTCTCCATGGCGACGGGGGAGTGGATCTCGGTCAAGTCGCAGCGGGAGCTCTACGAGCGCGAGATCCAGATGGAACGCGACGAGCTCACGCATTTCCCGGAGGAGGAGCGTGAGGAGCTCGCGCTCATCTACCGCGCGAAGGGCGTCGACCGGGACGAAGCTGAGGCGCTCGCCGCGAGGCTGATGAGTCGGCCCGAAACGGCGCTCGACACGCTGGTGCGCGAGGAGCTGGGGATCGATCCGTCGGATCTCGTCTCACCGTGGACCGCGTCGGGATCGTCGTTCGCCGCGTTCGCCCTCGGCGCGTTCGTCCCGGTGATCCCGTTCATCATCGGCTCGGGTGCGGCGGCGCTGATGGTTGCCGCTGGGTTATCTGCGGCTCTGCTTCTCGGGGTCGGAGCGGCGATATCTGTTTTCACGGGAAGGTCGGCGCTGCGCAACGGCGCACGCATGCTGCTGATCGGCGCGATGTCCGCCGGAGCAACCTACGCGGTCGGACGCCTCATCGGCGTCAACGTCAACTAGTTGAGCCAGGTGGCGAGCGGCCCCGCCTCGCTCGCGAACGCCACTTCGTAGAGGGCGGCCGCGATCAACGGGTAGAGGTTCGCGATCGGAGCCTTCACCGATCGGGCACGGCCGGAATCGTGAACGGTTGTCAGCCGAGCGCGTCCGCCGTCGACACCTTGGTAGGTGCCGGGCGCGGGCGCGAACGCTGAGCCGGCGTAGCCGACGCGTCCCCACCGCGCTCTCGATCCAAGGATCGAGACGTCGCTTTTCCGCGCAGTGGACCGCGCCCAATCACTCACCGATCGCATGGGGCCACCTTTCGATGAGCTCGATTTTTCCCCCTCTCCTCCACGGGTGAAACCTAGGGTGACCGGCCGTCCCCGGTCTGACGTGATCGGCGGGTCCATGCGAAACTGCACCTCCCTAACGAACCGGAGGGTCCGATGGACTTCTCGTTCAGCCCGCGAGTGGAAGAGTTGCGCGCGCAGATCCTCGACTTCATGGATTCGCACGTCTATCCGGCGGAGAAGACCTATCGCGAGCAATCGCGCGCCTCGGGCGACGTGCAGTTCCATCCCCCCGTCGTCGAGGACCTCAAAGAAGAGGCTCGCAAGCGCGGGTTGTGGAACCTCTTCATGCCGGAGGATCGGTTCGGCGCGGGTCTGACGAATCTCGAATACGCGCCGCTTGCCGAGATCACCGGCCGGTCGTTCCTCGCGCCCGAGGCGCTGAACTGCGCCGCGCCCGACACCGGGAACATGGAGATCCTGGCCGAGTTCGGCACGCCCGCGCAGCAGAAGGAATGGCTGCAGCCGCTGCTCGACGGCGAGATCCGCTCATGCTTCGCGATGACCGAGCCCGATGTCGCTTCGTCGGACGCGACGAACATCCACTCACGTATCGTGCGCGAGGGCGACGAGTACGTGATCAACGGGCGCAAGTGGTTCGCGTCCGGTGCGGGGAGCCCTCGCTGCAAGATCCAGATCTTCATGGGTGTGTCCAACCCCGACGCCGACCCGTATCGCCGCCAGAGCATGATCCTGATCCCGATGGACACCCCGGGCGTCACCATCGAGCGCGAGCTACCGGTGTTCGGCTTCCTGCACGAGGGCGGCCACTGCGAGATCTCGTACGAGGACGTGCGCGTCCCCGTCGCGAACCTCCTCGGTGAGGAGGGAAGCGGCTTTGCGATCGCGCAGGCGCGGCTCGGGCCCGGCCGCATCCACCACTGCATGCGCGCCATCGGTCTCGCGGAACGAGCGTACGATCTGATGTGCAACCGTGTGCTCACCCGCAAGGCGTTCGGCAAGGAGCTTGCCCGGCAAGGCGTGATCCAAGACTGGATAGCGGAGTCACGTATCCGGATCGAGCAGGCCAGGCTCTTGACGTTCAAGGCCGCCTGGCTGATGGACACCGTCGGCAAGGAGAAGGCTCGCGTCGAGATCGCCGCGATCAAGGTCGCCGCGCCCAACGTGGCGCTGTGGGTCATCGACCACGCGATCCAAGCGTTCGGTGCGGCCGGGGTCACCGAGGACTTCGGCCTGGCCGAGATGTACGCCGGCGCTCGTACCTTGCGCATCGCCGACGGCCCGGATGAGGTTCACAAGATGGTGATCGCCCGACGGGAGCTGGCGCGCTACATGCCGAAGGGCGAGTAGCGGGGACGATACGAGGTGTCGGCGCTATTCGACCACGAAGTCGCCCTGCATCTGTCTCGGATGGATGTCGCAACGGAAGTGGTACTCGCCCGCAGCGAGCGCTGGAACCTTGTACGCCTTGACGACCGGGCCGAGGACGTTCTCGCCCTTGAAGAGCGCCGCGCTGCTGCGAAGGTCCGGATAGATCGCGAAGTTATGTGGGATGCCCGCATCCTTGTTGTCCATCGTGATCGTGATGGGCTGGTTCGCCGGTGCGATGAGGCAGCTTTTGTCGAAATCGATGTCCTTGGCGACGAGCGTCAACGCACCGAGTACGCACGGCGAGCTCTCGGAGACGCTTGGGGTTGGTGTGGGAGCCGCGGACTTGTCGTCGCCTCCGCACGCTGCGGCCATGAAGCAAAGCGAAAAGGCGAAGGTCGGCGCAGCGAGCGATCTCTTGAGGTTCATCACCGGGATGCTACCGGCCCGCGAGCGAAACGCGAGGATGGAGGTCGTCCGATCCGGCGTTAGATCTCGCGCAACCGCCGGATCGGCTTCCGTGCGCCGTAACGGGGCGCGGTGATGCCGGAGGCCTCGATCAGCCGGATCGCACGGGCGCGTTGTCCGCGGTACGGCTCTAGCAACTCCAACATCCGCTCATCGGTCGCGCGCGGCTCCCCGGCGAGGATCCACGCCACCTGATTCTTGAGGTGAAAGTCGCCGACGCTGACCGCGTCGGGATCGCCGAGCGCCACGCGGGCAACCTCGGCGGCCGTCCACACGCCGACCCCGGGGATCGCGCGCAGCCGGCGGTGCGCGTCCTCGAACGACATAGAGGTGATCTCTTCCATCCGGCGAGCGGCGCGGCACGCGCGGCGAAGCGTCTCGGCGCGGCGGCGCTCGACGCCGAGTGGGTGGAGGTCGTACGACGGGATCCCGGCCAGGCGCTCGGCCGACGGTGGAAGCGTCAACCCAGCCGGGCCCGGCGCCGGCTCGCCGTAACGGCGGACGATCGCCACGTACGCGAGCCAGGCCTCCTTCCCCGACACCTTCTGCTCGAGGATGCTCGGGAACAGCGCCTCCATCACCGCGCCGGTCCGCCCGAGCCGCAGGCCCGGCATCCTTCGGTGGAGATCGCGGATGACCGGATGAGCCGCATGGAAGGATCCCGGATCGTCGTCCAGACCGAGGAGCGCGGGGGCGGCATCGAGGAGCCAGTCTGCGCCCGAGCCCCAGGCCTCGACCCAGACCCCACCGTCCCGGAGCGTTATCCGCTCTGCGGCCGGGCCTGCGGGCGTCCGGGTCGCGCGCCAGAAGCCGTCCTCGAAGCGGGTCGCCGGGTCGCGCCGGCCGCGCCGGCACGGTCCGAGCGTCAAGCCGAGGTGGATAGGCTCAGCGACCGGCAGGTGACGCGTCTTCATCTGCCGAGCAGCCTAACGGCTGCCGGTGACAAGGTCCCGGGCGCCGCCGCGGCGAACCTTGTCGTCATGCCCAGGATACGGATCGTGGTTTCGGTTCTCCTGCTTATCGCGGCGACCTTCGGTGGTGCGCGTGCCGACGATCCGAGCTTCCAGACCCTCGCCGAGCAGTGCCGGGCCAACGGCGGATCCGAACGGACCTGCAAGAGCCTCGAGGCGCTCGGCTCGTTGGTCGCGCATGTGTGCCGGTACGCGAACGCGCCCGCAGAGGCCTGTGCCTTCTTCAAGGGGAAGGTCATCTCGAGTGAGCTCGTCGACGCCTACGAGTCGACCTGGGTGCATCGAGCGCTGACGCTCCAGCGTGCTCTTGGAAGCTCGCTGCCGCTGGGCGAGGCGCTGTTCCCGTCGACGCACAACTCCTTCAACTCGGCGTCGTACCCGCCCACGTTGTCTGGGTTCGATGCGAACCAGCAATACACCATGACCGACCAGCTCCGGATGGACATGCGCGGGCTCGAGATCGACGTCCACTGGTTCCCGAGCCTCACTGCTGCTCCCGGTGAAGGTGGCCGGGCGCCCTTGATGTGTCACGCGACCGGTCCGCACATCGGCTGCACGATCGAGCGGCACCTTCGCGACGGCCTGACCGAGCTTCGCGCTTGGCTCGACGCGAACCCGACCGAGGTGCTGATCCTGTACATCGAAGATCACCTGGACGACGAGACCGGCCACGCCCGAGCCGCCGCGACGATCGAGGAGGAGCTCGGAACCGGCTCGCCACGGGACCTCGTGCTCCGTCCGTCCGGCCCCTGCGACGAGGGCCTTCCGTTGGACGTGAGCGCCGCCGACATCCTCGCCGCCGGTAAACAGGTCGTGATCGCCAGCGCGTGCGGAGGCGGAGCGGCCTGGAGCGGGCTCGTCCATTCTCAGGACGACTTCTGGGTCGAGGGCGGGGCCGACGACTTCGATGCGAACCCGCCGTGCGGGTTCAGCGCCGAGGAGTACGCAACCAGCTGGACGCGGTACTTCGAGGACTCGACCTGGCTCTCGACGATGGTGGATGGTTCCGCTTCGCCGCTGACTTCGACGCATTTCGCCGCCATGGTGGCGTGCGGCGTGAACATGCCGTCGTTCGATCAGCTTGCTCCGGACGACGTCCGCCTCGAGGCGGTCGTGTGGAGCTGGTCGCCGGACGAGCCTTCGACGAACGCGGCGGGAAACTGCGCCCTGCATCGCGGGGACGGCCGGTTCGCCGCAGACTCCTGCGCGGCCGCTCACCGAGCCGCGTGCGTGTACGCCGACGGCACCTGGGCCTTGTCCTCGACCGCCTCGCCGTGGGCGACGGCCTCGTGCCCTGCGGAAGCGACGTTCTCGGTTCCACGCAACGGCCCGCAGAACCTCGCTCTGAAGACCGCGAAGTCCGCGGCCGGAGTGTCCGACGTATGGCTGGCGTATTCGGCAACGGGGAGCGGCTGGGCGGGCTGACCGGTAGCCTCCCCGCCATGATCGTCACCGAGCGCCTGTCTCTCGAACCCGCGCCCGTCGGATTCATCGAGGCTCTCGAGCGCGCCGATCGGGCCGAAGCCCAACGGTTGATGAACCTCCTCATCACCGGCGATTGGTTCGAAGGATCGCAGGGCTGGATGCGTCTTCGCATCCGGCAACTGAAGGAAGCGCCCGCGCTCGATCGATGGCTGTTGCACGCGATGGTGCTGGCGAGCGACGAGGGTGGCGACCTCCCGCGTACGATGGTTGGGCACTGTGGGTACCACGGTGGTGCCGATGAAAGCGGCATGGTCGAGATCGGCTACCAGGTGGCGCCCCCGTTCCGGCGCCGCGGCTACGCGATCGAGGCCGTTCGCGGTCTGATCGACAACGCATTCGCTCATCCGGAGGTTACCCGCGTTCGGGCCAGCATCCGACCCGACAACGAGCCGTCGCTCTCGCTCACCGCAAAGCTGGGTTTCGTCCGGGTAGGGGAGCAGATGGACGAGGTCGACGGCCTCGAGTACGTCTTCGACCTCGAGCGACCCGGCTAAGCGGATCGCGCCGGCTCACTCGAGCGGCGCAACATCGCGCGGCCCGCGAGTCCGAGCGCGAAGGCTCCCGCGATCTCGATGAGCACGACCGTCCACGACATCGCGTTCACTCCCGTCGTCGAACCCGGGAACGCATCGCTGAAGTCGCTCCAGCGGGGGAGCAGATGGACCGCCGCGACGCCTACCGCCACGGGGAACCCGAGCGCGATCGCGGCGACCGGCGCGAGCCGGTGACGCGTCATGATGAGCCCGATCGTTACGACGCCGGCGACGGTCGATATCGTGCCGAGAAGGTTCACCTCGCCGGTCAGAACCACGGTTCCGCGACGCAGGTGATCGGCAAGGTGCAGTACGAGCCCGACCCCGTACAGGATCGCTGCGTTCCTCAGGAAGACTTGTTCGCGAGACGGCGTCTCGCGCGTCCGGGTGGCCCGCTGTGCCATGACCTCCACCTCCGGTGTCTATGCCCCGCGGATCGTATCTCGGCCCGGGGAACGATGCGTTCGTTCTCGCCGGACGAGCCACGAAGATCGCTCGACGATCTCATCCGATAACTGGTGCTTCCAACTGGACGGTATTCGAAAGACCCTCCCCGTCTCCGGGGCGAATCGTTCGGAGTAAGCAGGCGTCACGCGAAGCTGCGTGGATGTCGGTATCCATCAGGCCCAGTCAGACCTGCCGCACCCGAAACCCTTGACAACGGTAGGTATTTCGTTAAAAACTCTTGACAACGAACAAGGAAAGGGCCAAGATGTTACCCAAGTGGCCTGATGTCGAGCGCGCTCTGCGGGATCAAGGGTTCGAGATGCGGGCGACGAAGAGCGGATTCATGATAGTTGCCCCGAACGGGTACCGGGTGAGCCTGCACCGGGATCCGACACCGGGAGCCATCCGCAAGACCGTGTCTCACCTCAAGAATTACGGAGGATTCCAATGGCCCCCGTGAAAGGACGGCAAGCGATGAGCGAATGGCGAGATGCGTTGACGGAGTGGGATGTCTCCGTGGACTTCGCCCCGTTCGCGGGGGAGGAATTCGATACTCGCGTCGCAGACGACCTCCTAGACGCCACGGAGAAGTACGACGGAGTCGTCTCTGTGCTTCCACGGAGGATCACTATTGCGGTGACGCTCGCGGCTCCTACCTATTGGGAGGCGGTCGGTTCTGGCGTTTCGGCGGCACAGGATGCGCTTCGCGCGGCCGGCTGCCGTGATGATCTGCCGGTCGAAAGAGTGGAAGCCAAGACCTCGGAGCGCGCTGAGAGCGACCTCGTTGAGCCAACCTTCCCCGAGATGCTTGGAGTTTCGGAGGTCGCTGAGTTTCTCCGCGTAAGCAAGCAGCGCGTCAGCGAGCTCCGTGAGAGCGGCCGCCTTCCGGAACCACTGAGCGAGCTCCGCGCTGGACCCGTGTGGCCGCGCCCGACGATCGAGCGGTTTCTCGAGCGGTGGGCTCGTCGACCGGGCCGTCCACCTGCGGACTCGGGTATCGACATGATGGTCCGAGAAGACGGTCGAACGTATCTGATTGAAGTCAAGAACTCGACCAAGGGAGGCGAAATGGCACACGCGAAGAAGACGGGAAAGAAGGCTGCGAGCGCCGCGTCGAAGGTGCTTCGTGACGGCCGGACTTCGAAGAAGTCGAAGTCGGCTGCAGCCAGCGCTCTCAGTCAGCGGCACGGGAGTCGGAGAGGCAAGCGCAAATAGTACAGGCTGCAACTCACGGCGGGCTGATCTCGAATGGGTCCGCATCAAGTGCGGCGGCGAGGCGCTCCTATCGATGACGGCTATCTTGAGTTACGTTCGCAGTGACGTGACGATTCACGTGAGCGATCGCCTGGTTTCCGCCGTGCACGGCCCGATGGTTGACCCGTTCGATCGAACGGCAAACAAGGGTGTTGTGGTTGGAGCGTACGACGGGGTCGTTGTGATCGGGTACACGGGCGTCGCTTACCTCGGCGGCACACCCACGGCTACCTGGCTCACCGCCTGGGTGGCCGGCGGGCAACCCGCTGGAGGGATCGATGGTCTCGAAGTGGTGAATGCGGCTCCGGGTGAGCGTGCGTATTGGGATGAGACGAGCGGAACGTGGGTGGCCGGCTGGGCGGTGCAGCCGAGGAAGCCCCCTCCATATGCTCGATAGATCGGGTTCGGGTGTGCGAATAATTCGACCACCGTCCGATCGCTCGGATGCATCGGCGCATGTCACTACTGTGGCGCCCCCAATACAGAATCCGAAAAACCCTCCCCGGCTGGCGGGTGAGCCGTTCCGGCTGACGCGCAGGCATGCGAAGATCCGGCCTGACGGCTAACGGAGGAGAGGCGCGGGTTACTTCCCGGCCGGCCCGAGCCTCGCCGTCTACGACCCGAACGTCTGCGTCACCACGACAGTTCCGCTCGCGTCGAGCAGTCGGACCGCCAGCGGCATTCTGACCGGATCGTTCGATCCGAACAGGACGTAGCCGTTGAGGACCGAGTCGACGAAGACGCGCCCGTCCCGATCTTCCAGCTCGACCCGCACGACGCTGCCATGGACGCTCCCTCCGATGGTGAATCCGTCTCGCCCCCAGCTGCCACCCAGGTTCGCCCACGGCGCTCTCTGGCCCGGCTCGTCGCACCTGCCTCCAGACACGAGCCTGCCACGCCATTTCGAGGATTCTGGCTCGAAATCCGCGCGACACGTCCATCGGAAGCAGTCGCCATGGTCATCCTCGTATTCGATGACGAAGAGCTCGAACATTTCGAACCCGCGGGAGGTGAGGAACCGAATGGTGTCGAGCCGCGGGGTATGGGGAAGGCCCTCCCACGTCTCGCCTCGCCAGCCGAAAGAGGAGGGCGAACCCAGGGAGACGAGGCGCCCACGTCCGCTGGCGAGGACCTCGATGATTGCGTCCTGCGCCGCCGCGACCACGCACCATCGTAGGGCCGAGCACGCGCGTGGCGTCAACCAAACTCGGAAGTCTGCACGCATCTTCGCCGGGCATGCTGTCTCTCAATCAAAAAGAGACAGCTGTGCTCCCAGCTGTGGAGAGGCCGAAAAGCGTAGTCCCGCCTGGCACGGGCCTGGCCACCGTGGCGTCGGAGACAAAAGCGACCATGGTCAACACTCTTTGGGCGTCTTTCACTGTTCCGCGGGAACTGTGGCTTCGCGCCTCAGCTTCCTGCATCGGGACGGAACGGCGACTATGACAATAGAAACCGCAACAGGGTCACCGTTGACTGCTCGCTTCCCTCGTGCCTAGTAACCCATATAGAGCCAGCACCGACATGGAGCGACGGCGGCCCCCTTCCGAGGTCCAGGGAAACCTTCTGTACCACTCGCGCCGTGGACGGGTCGATCTTGAGAATCCCCGAGGGCCACTGCAGATCGAGTGCCCAGATTGCACCTTCTCCTGCGACCACCGGGCCCGCATACGCTACGTCGATCTCGTGCGATACGCGGCCGGATGCCGGATCGATCCTGAGAATGCGGCTGACCTGTCCCAGGCGTGGCTCGCCATCGGGTGCCCACAAGTAGCCGCCTCCGGCTGCCGCTGGAAGACGGGCCTCGCCTCGAGGCCACGTCGTGGTTCGATTCGTCGCCGCATCAATGCGAACCACGTTGTCGCGGCCGAAGACCCAGAGAGCATCCTCGCCCACCGTCATCGATAGGAAGGATTCAACGTCGATGGTCGCAGCGACTTCGTCGGTCGCGGGGTCGATTCGATCGATTGCAAACCCACTACCGGTCCCGGCGGCGACCCAAACTGCTCCTTCTCCGGCGGCGATCTCGATGGCGCGTCGCCCTTCGCCTGTTCGGCGAGGGTTGAGCGTGATGCGAACGCGCTCTTGCCCGGAGTGGAGATCTCGGCGAGTGACTGCTGCATCGTCAGCTATCCAGAGGGACCCGAATCCCACGGCGATCCCTCCCGTGAAACCTGGTCCGGGGATTCGCGTTGTGACCTTGTTGGTTCGCGGGTCGACGCGGACAACTTCATCGGCAAGGTTGACCCATACTCCAGCGGGATCCGCGGCTATCGTCAGAGCTAGGCCGGAACCTGTCTTGGTTTCTCCCAGAGCGATCACCGCGGGACGTCCTTGCGCCGGCCGAACCACCGGCTCGGCCGGCCCATCGGGCACCCGCCCGATGGCGCGGAAACCAACGGCAGCCCCAACACCAAGCCCGGCGATCATGACGGCCGTGAGAAGCCCGGTCGCCATCATCCGCCGCCTGGCGGCGTCGAGCACCCGGTCAGGGATATCGGTAGGAATGTGCGGGTCCTGCGCTCTCTTGCGCAACGTCTCGCGAACGTCAGTCTCCAACTCGATCGCCTCCTCGGATCCTGTGCAGCGCATCGAGCCCTCGAGAGATGCGTGACCGCACCGTGCCTGGACGACACCGAAGGATCTCCGCTATCTCCTCATCAGACACGTCCTCGTAGAAGCGCAGAACGATGGCTTGCCGCTGCCCGATAGGAAGCCTTTGAATCTGATCCCAAAGTTCATCGGCCTCATGATCCAACGACTCCGCACCAGGAGTTGGTCGGAGACTCCCGCGCTCCCGCTCCAGGAAGCGGCGCTCCACTGCCTTTCGACGATGATGCGAGTGGGACAGGTTCACGATCGTGCGCCTCAGATAGCCGCCGAAAGCTTCCGGGTCTCGTAGGGTTCCCCAGCGCCCTGAGATTTTGATGAACGCGTCGTGAAACAAATCCTCCGCAAGAGCCTCGTCGCCCGTCAGCAAGTAAGCCAGCCGGATCGCGTTCGCGGCATGCCGCCGATACAGCGCCGCCAACCGTCCCGGCCGAACGTTAGGGCCAGCGTCCTCCGAACTCATCTGTCGGCCTTTAGAGGACGCTTAGCATGGCGCTTCTGTTCCCTGCACGTTGGCCACACTGAGTTAACTGCGGACTTGGACCTGGGAGAAGCCCTCGGCGCCGGGAGGAGCCCCAGTCAGGGCTCGCAAGACTGGACCGTCTCGCCTCCGGGTCCGGGCCGTTCCCAGGCGCACGGCAGCTCGTCGCCGAGATCCGCGTCAAAGACCGCTCATGGATCCAACCGATCTTCTACGTGCCGATATTTAGGCCACCGTCCGGATTGGTGCTCCCAACTGGCCGGTATCCGAAAAACCCTCCCCGGATCGAGGGGGATCGATTCGCGATGCGGACAAGGCTCGCGAAGCGCCGCCGAGCGTGAGTTTGAGCTTGTCTGTAGCATCCACGGTAGGTATGATGGTTGGTATGACAGCCAAAGAGAAGATCGCCGTGAGCTTGCCGCCGCGACTAGTCAAAGCCGCGAAGAGCGCGGTCCGGGGTGGCCGGGCACCGAACGTGAGCGCGTACGTCGCGGACGCTCTCGCCGAGAAGATCATGCTGGACGATCTATCGACACTTCTTGAGCGGATGCTTGCGGAGACCGGGGGCCCGCTGACCAAGGCCGAGCGACAAGCCGCGGATCGGATCCTTGGGGGGTCTGTGAAGGCCAAGCGGTGAGCGGTGCGACCCTGGATTCTGGAGCGTTGATTGCCTTCGCGCGTGCCAAACGCCCAGTTGTAACTCTTGTCGCGCGCGCGCTCGAACGAGGCGACACGTTGGCAGTGCCGGCCGGAGTGGTCGCTCAGGTTTGGCGCGACGGAGCGCGTCAGGTCCGCCTCGTGCGCCTGCTGGCATCGGACGTCATCGAGGTTGTCGCACTCGACGATCCCACCGCGAGAGCAGTCGGACAGTTATGTGGTGCCACTGGAACAACCGATGTGGTTGATGCCTCGGTGGTCTTCTGCGCCCGACAGCGCGGCCAGAAGATTCTGACGAGTGATGCGGACGATCTGCGACGCATCGATGCCAAGATCGATCTCGTCAACGTCTAGTCCCGCGGCTTCGCAAGGCCTCGGGTCGAAAAAGTGTCCGCAGGTCACACGGTCCGAATGGCGCGGTGCCCCCAACTGGACACAAGTCGAAAAACTCGCTCGTCGTTGGCCAGCCGATTGCTCTGTCCGGAGGGCACGCAAAGGGCCGGTGAGCCGGCTACAGGCGCCGGTGAGGTGGGCCGGTCAGGCGCCTCGGACCCACCGCCAGTCGAGCCTCCCTCCGACACCGACCGATCGACGATGATGAGCGAATCGTGTTCGTGCTCACCATCGACCATGGCGCGGACGTCTACCGGCGTCAGTGAGCGACCACGGGACGGTTTTTCGACCCGGCGCGATTCCCGAATGCGAGGAATATCGTTCTGCTGACAGCCTACGAACTGACCGGCAGGCCCTGTGGGCCTTCCGTCGGAGAAGGCGGTGAACGAAATTGCGGCATCGAATTGCCCGGGGGGCTTGGACTAGGGCCGGACTCGGCGTGTCCTCGAGCACTAGGAGGCGGGAAGAAGAGGCGCATCGATCAGGGGCAACCGGGGGACGGGATCGCGACGTCGGGTCCCACGCGCGCGTTCGCCCACGCGAGTAACTCGTTGTGGAAGTCGCCGGCATTCAGATGCAGGCTCTCGTAGTGTCCTGCGTTTGCGAGCACGTACGTATGGAGACAGGCGCTGGGAGAGAAGAACGGCGCCTCCGACTCGCGCAGCCCTTCAGCGCTCGAGCAATCGATGCTGGAGGCGCAGAAGACGCGATCGAACTGTCCCAAACCCATGAAGACAGGCACGGCGATCTCTGTCGTTCTGTCATCGAGTCCATCCCCGAGTTGGAGCAACTCCGGGATGGTCACGGTGTCCTTGAGAGCTTCGTCGGCGGCCGCGACCGCCGGGTCGTAATTTCCGGGCTGGAAAAGTACGTCCTCACGGACACCTGGGGGATTGGTCAAGTATCCAACTGGAACGGACACGCCGAACTTCGCATCGAGCTGCGCTGGATAGAAGCCGGTCGCTGCGGCCGGCAGCACGTCGGAGTTGAACTCGTGGGAGACTCCGGTGAGGGCGATGCCCGAGAGGGGAGCGCCGCCGTCTTCGGCGATCCGCGCAGCGATGAGTCCTCCGAAGGAGTGCCCGACGATCAGGATCCGATCGAATCTCGTGTCTGCTACGACCCCTGCGCGCAGGGCCTCGATCACTTGGGTGATGACCGACACATTGAGATCGAGATCAACCAACAGGAACGGCGGCCGGTCACTCGACCCAGTCCCTATGCGGTCGATGGCCAGGCTGACATATCCGCTCTCCGCCGCCTTCCGAGCGTAGGAGTACGTCGAAGGCTGGATGGGGAGATCGAAATAAGACCGGTTCGCGACGATCCCCGGGATGAGAAGCTGAAGCGCCTTCCCCTCGAGGCTCCCCTCCCGGCACAGCGTCCCCTTCACGGAACTGGTCGCCATCGTCGGACCGCTGACCTCCAGCCCCAGTTCCTCGCAAGCGACTGCCGAAGCCGGTGCCATCGACGCAACAGAGACGACGAAGAAGAAGATCGACGCGCTGAGCGCATGCCCACGAAGCCGGCCTTTCATCGGCCCCCTCCCTCTACAGGTGGGAATACCTTCGACGGGCGCGCTCTCTATTCCTCCGACGAGACCTCGGCTGCGGTCCCCGGCACTCGGGATCGCGACTTCCGACTCAGAGATCGCAGCCGATCTCCACGTCTTCGCCCGGAACGACTGCTTCCCCGTGCCGATATTTCGACGACCGCCCGGATCGGTGCCCCCGACAGGACTCGAACCTGTGCCACCGGCTCCGGAGGCCGGTGCTCTATCCGCTGAGCTACGGGGGCGGAACGAAGCACTCAATCTTAGCGGAGCGCCCTGATAACCAAACGCGATGGCCCGCCCCAGCCCGGCGGTAAGATGCCCGCGACGCAAGGAGGCTGCAAGCGTGGCAGGCAAGCGTGTGCTCGTTGTAGACGACGACCGGGTGATCCAGCAGCTCCTCGAGGTCAACCTCGAGCTGGAGGGCTACCAGGTCGCCGGCACTGCGTCGGACGGCCGGGAAGCGATCGCGATGGCCGCCGAGCTCAAACCCGACCTGATCCTGCTCGACATCATGATGCCCAAGATGGACGGGCTCGAGGTGTGCCGCCACCTCAAGGCGGATCCGAAGCTCTCCAAGATACCGATCGTGTTGCTGTCGGCGCGCGCGCAGGACATGGACATCCGTGAGGGGCTCGAGATCGGCGCCGACGCGTATCTCACCAAGCCGTTCGACCCGGTCGAGCTGCTCGACGTCGTCGGCCGCCTGCTCGCCGGCGAGCGCATCCAGCCGGCCGACTCCTAAGCGACGCCGGTGATCCAGGCCGCGCTCGCCTCGACCGTCCAAGACGCGCTCTCATCCGCCCAGCAGGCCGGCAAGCTGCCGCCGCTCGACCCCATGCCATCGGTGGAGCTGGAGCGCCCGGCCAAGCGAGAGAACGGCGACTGGGCGACGAGCCTTCCGCTGCAGATCGCGAAAGCGGCGCGTATGAAACCGCGTGAGATCGCCGAGATCATCGTCGCGCACCTGACGCCTCCGGAGTCGGTGGCTAAGGTCGAGGTTGCCGGGCCCGGCTTCATCAACTTCTTCCTCACGCACGCGTGGCTGACCGGGGTCGTGCGCCAGATCGAGCAGGCCGGCGACGACTGGGGCCGGATCGAGGCGGGGGAACCGGAGCGCATCCAGGTGGAGTTCGTCTCGGCCAACCCGACTGGGCCGCTGCACCTCGGCCACGGCCGCTGGGCGGCGATCGGGGATTCGCTGGCGAACGTGCTCATCGCTGCCGGACACACGGTTGAGCGCGAGTTCTATGTCAACGACTACGGCAGGCAGATTGAGCTCTTCGGTCGCTCGATCGCGGCCCGCTACCTCCAGCTCAACGGCCGCGAAGCGGACGTTCCCGAAGGCGGTTACGTCGGTACCTACGTCGTTGCTCTGGCGCAACAGATCGCGGACGAGGTCGGGGACCGGTACGTGGACGCTCCGGAGGAGGAACGCGTGGCGTTCTTCCGGCAGGAAGGCAAGAAGCGGATGCTCGAGCATCAGCGCGAGGTGCTCGAGCGCTTCGGCGTCACCTTCGATGTGTGGTTCTCGGAGGGTTCGCTCCACGAAGAGGGCGCGGTGCAGCGGGTCATCGAGGTCCTCCGGGAGCTGGGACACGTCTACGAGAAGGACGGAGCGCTGTGGCTCCGCACGACCGACTTCGGCGACGACAAGGACCGCGTGCTCGTGCGGTCGAACGGCGAACCCACCTACCTGGCGCCCGACATCGCCTACTTCATGGACAAGGTGCGCCGGGGCTTCACCCGTCTGATCTACATCTGGGGTGCCGACCACCACGGCCACGTCCCGCGGATGCAAGCCGCGATCCGGGCGCTCGGGGAAGACCCGGATCACGCCGAGTTCATCATCGGCCAGCTCGTGAGCCTCACTCGGGGAGGCGTTCCCGTGCGGATGTCGAAGCGCACCGGCGAGCTGGTCACATTCGACGAACTCCTCGACGAGGTCGGGCGCGACGCCGCCCGGTACTTGCTCGTCCGCCAGGGGGCCGACACGCCGCTCGATTTCGACATGGAGCAAGCCGTCGCTCAGTCGCAGGACAACCCGGTCTTCTACGTCCAGTACGCGCACGCGCGGATCGCTTCGATCGTGCGGCATGCCGCCGAGCAAGGGATAGCGATCGCGCCGATCGCAGACGTGGCGCTCGAGGAGTTGCAACACGAGAGCGAGCAGGAGCTCCTTCGCAAGCTCGCCGAGCTTCCCGAGGTGGTCGAGGTGGCCGCCTCGCTGCGGGCGCCGCACCGGCTGACCCGGTACGCGGAGGATCTCGCCGCCGGCTTCCACGCCTTCTACCGCGACTGCCGGGTCGTGTCGGAGGACGCCGCGCTGACGCAGGCCCGTCTGCACCTGTGCCGGGCGGCTCAGATCACGCTCGCCGACACATTGCGCTTGCTCGGCGTGTCGGCCCCCGAGAAGATGTGACCGATGCCGCACTCCTTGAAGGACGTCCTCCCGGTCACCGCCAAGCTGCGCGACGACGGCCACCTGGAGGTCGGCGGCTGCGACCTGGTTGAGCTGGCGGCCGAGCACGGGACGCCGTTGTACGTCTTCGACGAGGAGACCTTCCGAAGCCGGTGTCGGGCGTACCGCAGCGCGTACGCCGAACCCGGCGACCGCGTCTACTACGCAGCGAAGGCGTTCACATCGCTGGCCGCCTTCCGCATGGCCGTCGAAGAAGGGCTGGGCATCGACGTCTGCACCGGCGGGGAGCTCCATGCGGCGATCGCGGCGAACGTGCCGCCCGCCGACCTGATCTTGCACGGTAACAACAAGGCCGACGTGGAATTGGAGATGGCAGTCGCCGCCGGCGTCGGCCGGATCGCCGTCGATTCCCTCGATGAGCTCGAGCGCCTGGCGCGTATCGCCGCCTCCGCCGGCGTCGTGCAGCAGATCGTCCTCCGATGCACGCCCGGCGTCGAGGCCCACACCCACGAATACATCCAGACCGGCCAGGAGGACACGAAGTTCGGGATGTCGATCGAGTCGGGCGCGGCCCTCGAGGCGGCGAAGCGAACGAAGGACCTGCCCTCCGTCTCGCTCATCGGGGTCCACGCTCACATCGGCTCGCAGATCTTCGGGCCGGAGGCGTTCGGGAAGCTCGTCGAGATCATGTGCGAGTTCGTTGCCGACGTGCGCTCGGCCGCCGGCTCGGAGCTTCGCGAGCTGAATCTCGGCGGTGGATTGGGCATCGCCTACACGAAGGAGGAGACGCCGGCGGATGTCGGGACCCACGCGCGCTTCGTGCGTGAAGCGGTCGCACGGGAGGCGGCGCGACACGGATTCGCTCGGCCGTTGCTTTCGGTCGAGCCGGGCCGCTGGGTCGTCGGCAACGCGATGCTCACCGTGTACTCGGTGGGTGTGGTCAAGGAGCTGCCCGGGATCCGCACCTACGTGAGCGTCGACGGCGGCATGAGCGACAACATCCGACCGATGCTGTACGGCGCGCGGTATTCCGCCCTGCTCGCGAACAAGGCGAATGAGGCGTCCGACAAGGTGGTCACGGTCGCCGGCTCCCACTGCGAGTCGGGCGATGTCCTCATCCGCGACGTCGCCTTGCCGTCTTCGACGGCCCGCGGCGACCTGCTTGCCATCGCCGCGACCGGGGCCTACGGTTACGCGATGGCCTCCAATTACAACAAGATGCCTCGCCCGCCGGTGGTTCTCGTGCGGGATGGAAGGGCCGAGGTCGTCCTGCGGCGCGAGACGTACGAAGACCTGATCCGGCTCGACGCGTCCTAGCCGTCGTCGGCGCCCCGGCGAGGTTTCACGACCGCCTCGTTCGGGAATGCTCAAGAGTCGGGCACGAGTCCGTTACCCTTGCCGTGAGGCAGGGTCCATTCATGAGGATCGGGCATGGGCAAGGGAGGAGAGGATCCGGGCGATTCCCGATCCTTCGCTTTGGAGGTCCCCCCCGACGCGGATCAGGTACGCACGGCCAGGCTGTTCGCCTCGGCGGTCGCTCGACACTTCGGGGTAGATGAGGATCGCGTCGAGGACCTCAAGGTCGCCATCTCCGAGGCGACCACGAACTCGATAAACGCTCACCGAAAGGCCGCCATCGCCGATCCGATCCGCATCGCCGCGGCGTCTGCGGGCGAAGGGGTCCGGTTCAGCGTTATCGACGTGGGGCCGGGGTTCCCGACGGAGAACATGCTCGCGGACGCGCGGTCCGAGGTGACGCCCGCGCACGGTTTTTTCGAGGGGAGCCTCGGCCTGATCCTGATCCGGACGCTCTTCCCCGGCGTTGAGATCACCGAGAACGCGGATCGCGGGATGACCGTAACCTTCTTGCTCGAGACGGAGTCCCAAGAAGCCGTTTCGTCCGGCGAGGTCTTCGGGCTCGGCTAGTACGGGACCCGGACCACGATCAACGCGATGTCGTCGCGGGGCTCGCCGCCTTGGAACTCGAGCACGGTGCTTTCGATCCGCTCGGCGATCGAGGAAGCATCCAGACCGGCGCACGTCGAAACGAGTTCTTGGAAGGCCGCTTCGCCGAAGTCCCCGGATGGCCCCCGTGCCTCCGTTACCCCATCGGTGTAAAGGATGAGAGCGTCGCCGGGTTGCAGCTCGGTCGAGTGATCGGTGAGATCGATCTCCGGCAGGACGCCGATCAGCGTTCCGGTTCGGCACGCCGTCTCGACGCGTCCATCGCGGCGAAGGATATAGGGCGGCGGGTGGCCGCCGGCGGTCGAGGTGACGCGCACCCCGATATCCATCGGCCGCAGCCGGGTATAGGCGACGGTGCAGAACCGGAGGTCGAGGCCGTGCTCGGGAACAGCCGCCGTAACGAGCGCCTCGTTCAATTGGGTGAGAACGCGGCTGGGCTTGCGCGCCTGCATCGCGGCGGCACGCACCGTGTACCGGGCGAGAGCCGTCAGCGCGGCGGCGTCGGCTCCCTTCCCGCAGACATCGCCGATCAGGATCGCCCAGTCGTCTTTGCCGGTGCGGAAGACGTCGTAGAAGTCGCCGCCGACCTCACTGCCCTCGCCGGCGGCGTGGTAGCGCGCGGCGAGCTCGACGCCGGGGATCTGGGGCAGATGCGGCGGCAGCAGGCTCCGCTGCAGCGTCCGGGCGACGTGGCTTCGGTCCTGGAACAGACGTGCATTGTCGACGGCGAGAGCCGCCCGGCGAGCCAGATCCTGCGCAAGCGTCACGTCCGCTTGGCCGTAGGTTCGGCCACCCGGCACCAGCACCAGCTTCACGGCGCCGAGCGTCCTCCCCCTTGCCAAGAGCGGAACGACGATCGCGGATCCAACCCCCAGCTCATCCAGAAGCAGCCGCCGGTCGGGATCGCTCGTACTGCACACCTCACTGCCGTCGACGTCGAGGAGAGCCATGCCGGTTTCCATGACGGTCCGGAGGACTCGAACGTGCTCCTCGTCCGAGGGCATCTCCTTGAGGCGCCGGGCCGCGTCGGTCTTCGACGGGTCGAAGTGCACCACGGCGACACGGCGCAGCGTCCCGTCCTCTTCGGCGACGTCGACCGCGCACCAGTCGGCCGCGCGCGGAACCGTCAGCGAGGCAAGGCGCTCGAGCACCGCCCGGTAGTTCAGCGACGACGAGAGCAACGCGCTCGCCTCTGCGAGGAAAGCCAGCCGCTCCCGTGACTCGTTCAGTGCGGTCAAGGCGTCGACCCGCACTGTGACGTCGACGATGATCCCGCGCACCTGCGGACCGTCGTCCTCGTCGACCGTGTCGCCCAGCTCGCGGAGCCAGAGGATCCTTCCGTCGTCGGCCGATGCGCGATATTCGATGTCGTAGCGACGACGCTCTTCCACCGCAGCGCGGCGTGCTCGGACGACGACGTCGCGGTCGTCGGGATGGATGATCGTCTCCCAGAAACCGGGTTCCTTCACCCAGCGTTCGGCCGGATAACCCAGGATGTCCTCGGCGCGGCGGCTGACGTAGAAGGGCTGAAGCGTCGCCGAGTGCGCTTCCCACACGATCGCGTCCAAGGAGTCGACCAGCGCCTCGAACCGATGCTCGCTCTCTTCGACCTCGTCGCGCAGCCGGGAACGGTCGACCGCCAGCCCGGCGCGTCGCGCGATGGCCTCTGCGAGCTCGAGATCTTGCGCCGTGTACACGCGGCCCGATTCGGCCGTTACCAAAGTTATCGCGCCCAAGGAGCGGCCCCGGGCGAGGAACGGCACGATCATGGCCGAGCAGAGACCGAGCCCGAGGATAAGGCTCAGTTGCTCCTCGTCTTGCGTGCCCTCGCGGATGAGCGGCTCGGGGATCTCCGGATAGAACTCGGGTTCGCCGGTGCGGATCACCTTGGGCACGCCGAAGGGCGAGTTGGGGTCCGGCGGATACCGCTTTTCGAGCTCGCGGACCCATTCGATCTTCTCAGCGTCGGCGTGCACGACGGCGGCGCGGCGGAGTTTCCCAGCGTGGTCGACGACGTCGATGGCGCACCAGTCGGCCAGCTCCGGAACCGCCATCGTGGCGAGCCGTTCGAGCGCGACCCACTCGTTGGGCGAGGTCGCCAGCAGCTCGGTCGCGTCGGCGAGGAATCGGAGCCGGGCGATGCCTTCCAGGCCTGCCCCGGGCGGTCCCCCGGAGGCCGCGTTGGTTCCCATGCTTGCTTCGTTTGCTTGTTCGCTCATCGATGTTCTCATTCGTCGCTGGGGCCCCCCTTTATAGCGTTACGGGCCGTCTCCTTGTCCACCCCCCCTTTCGCCGGATCCGTCTGCTCAGAGGGCTGCGTTTCCAGGGACCCGGGCCCGGGTACCTCCCTTTCGAGGCGCCGGTTTCGGGCGCAGCAGATCCGGACGGAGGTGGGAGATGGACGGATTTCTGGACGAGCGCGCACCCGACTCCGCCGACCCCGACCCCGATCGCGTGAAGTCGCGAGCGAAGACCATCCGCCGGGAGAGTCCCGAGACCCAGGATCCGGAGGAGTCCGCCGAAGAGCTCCTCAAGGAGTCCGACACCCGGACGACCGGTGATCCTGCCTCCAAGGACCTCGAGGAGGATCGGGTGGAGCGTCGCACCTCAGACGAGGCCACCCCGCCGGCCGAGGACTGAGGCCCGGCCCGCCCGAAACCCATATCGGCCGCCTTCACCATCGGCTCCCGATATCATCCCTGCTGGCCGGGCGCTGTGCCCGGCAGCAAGGCCGTTTACACAGACCTCGGCAGTGAGAACCCTCCGGATCGGCCAGCTGGGCTGCGGGATCGTCGGTTCCGCGGTCCTACGTGTGCTGGACGCTCATGCCGCCGACATCGAAGAGCGGATCGGCGCGAAGCTCGAGGTTGCCAGGGTCGCGGTCCGCAATCTCGGGAAGGTGCGCGACATCCCCGAGGGGATGATGGGGCTCCTCACGACCGACCCCCATGAGGTCACCGGTGACCCATCGATCGACATGGTCGTCGAGGTGATGGGCGGGATCGAGCCCACGCGGACGCTGCTGCTCGAGGCGATCGGCAACGGCAAGCCGATCGTCACGGCCAACAAGGAGCTCCTCGCCTCGCTCGGAGCCGAGCTCTTCGACGCGGCGGACGGCAAGGGTGTCGATCTCTACTTCGAGGCGGCCGTGGCGGGCGGGATCCCGTTGATCCGTCCGATGAAGGAGTCGCTCGCAGGTGAACGGATCCGCAAGGTGATGGGGATCGTGAACGGAACGACGAACTTCATACTCACACGCATGAGCGAGGAGGGTTGCTCGTTCTCAGAGGCGCTCGGCGAGGCGGAACGGCTCGGCTACACCGAGCTCGACCCGACGGCAGACGTCGAAGGGTTCGATCCCGCTGCGAAGGCCGCCATCCTCGCCTCGATCGCGTTCAACACGCGAGTCGTCGCCGGCGATGTGTACCGCGAGGGCATCGCGGACATCACCGCGGCAGACATCGCGTTCGCGAAACGGCTCGGCTATGAGGTGAAACTGCTCGCGATCGCCGAAGAGCAAGGCGGTGAAGTCGCCGTCCGCGTTCATCCGGCCATGATCCCGGTTTCCCATCCCCTCGCGAGCGTGCGCGAGAACTTCAACGCCGTCTTCGTCGAGGGCGAGAACGTCGGCGAGCTGATGTTCTACGGCCGCGGTGCCGGCGGGCCGCCGACCTCGATCAGCGTCGTCGGCGACATCACCACCGTCGCCCGCAACCTGACCTCCGGTGGCCGCGGTCCCGGTTGCACCTGTTACCGGAAGGCCGCCATCCGCCCCATCGACCAGATGTTCGCCCAGTACTACATCCTCCTCAACGTGGCCGACGAGCCGGGAGTCTTGGCCGCGGTCGCTTCCGCGTTCGGCGACAACGGCGTCTCGATCGCGAGCGTGTGGCAGGAGGGATTCGGCGACCAGGCGCAGCTCGTGATGATCTCCCACCGCGCTCAGGAGCGCGACCTGCAAGCGACGCTGCATTCGCTCCGCGAGCTCGACGTGGTCACCAAGGTCGCCAGCGTCATGCGCGTGGAGGGCGGCGAGGCGTAGCCTCGCCCCGCGCCGATGCGCTCGTGGCGAGGCGTGATCGCAGAATACGGCGATCGCCTGCCCATCACGGACGCCACCCCGGTCATCACGCTCATGGAGGGCGGCACACCGCTCATCCACTCCGGGGTCCTGTCCGACCGTACGGGGTGCGAGGTGTGGCTCAAGTACGAGGGCGCCAACCCGACCGGCTCCTTCAAGGACCGCGGCATGACCGTCGCGATCTCCAAAGCCGTCGAAGAAGGCGCGAAGGCGGTCATCTGCGCGTCGACCGGGAACACGAGCGCGAGCGCGGCCGCCTACGCGGCGAAAGCCGGGATCGAGTGCGGCGTGCTGGTCCCGGAGGGCGCGATCGCACTCGGCAAGCTGGCCCAAGCGTTGGTGCACGGCGCCAAGGTGATCCAGGTGCTCGGGAACTTCGACGCGGCGCTCGCGATGGCGCGCGAGCTCGTCGAGCGTTACCCGGTTGCCCTGATGAACTCCGTGAACCCGCATAGGATCGAAGGTCAGAAGACGGCGTCGTTCGAGATCTGTGAATCGCTCGGCCGCGCGCCCGACTACCACATCCTCCCGGTTGGAAACGCCGGCAACATCACCGCTTACTGGAAGGGATACCGGGAAGAGCGCGACGCGGAGCGCATCACGTTCCTGCCGCGCATGTTCGGCTTCCAGGCCGCAGGCGCGGCACCGATAGTCGAGGGCCATCCGATCGAGCGTCCGTCCACCATCGCGACGGCGATCCGCATCGGCAATCCGGCTTCGTGGGAGAGCGCCGTCGAAGCCGCCCGCAGTTCGGAAGGCGCCATCCGGTCGGTTACCGACCGCGAGATCCTCACCGGGTATCGCCTGCTCGCTCGCGAGGGCGTCTTCGTCGAGATGGCGTCGGCGGCATCCGTCGCCGGTCTGCTGCAGATGCTTGAGGCCGGGCTGCTCGCGCCGGGGACCACCGTCGTCTGCGTCCTCACCGGCCACGGCCTGAAGGATCCTGAGTGGGCGATCGCCGGCGCGCCCAAGCCGGCCGTGATCGAAGCCGATCCGGAGGCCGCCGCCACCGAGCTCGGGCTCTGAGCCGATGGATCGCGTCGTCGTCCGGGCTCCGGCCACGATCGCCAACCTCGGCCCGGGTTTCGATTGTCTCGGTCTCGCGATCGCCTGGCACAACGAGATCAGGATCGAGCGCGACCCTTCGGGTGCGCTGACCGTAACCACAGCCGGACAGGGCGCAGACCAGGTGCCGCGCGACGACTCGAACCTCGCCGTGCGGGCGATCGCCAAGATCCTGGGCGAGCCGCGCGGGCTGCGCGTGCATCTCACCAACGCGATCCCGTTCGGCCGCGGCTTCGGATCGAGCGCCGCCGCGATCGTGGGCGGGCTCGTCGCGGCGAGCGCCCTCGCGCCAGATGCCGAGGTCTGGGACGCCGATGTGCTCGTCGCCATCGCCGCGGAGATGGAGGGCCACGCCGACAACATCGCGCCCTGTGTGTACGGGGGAGCGGTGGTCGCGGCCGGCCGCACGATGATGCCACTGGGCGTGCCTGAGCGGATCGGTGCGGTCGTGTGCGTCGCTCCTTCGGCACTCGCGACCCAGGCCGCTCGCAAGCTCTTGCCCTCGAGCGTTCCGCTCGCCGACGCCTCCGCGACCGCCGGCCGCGCCGCCCTGCTCGCCGCCTCGCTCGCGACGGACGATCCCTCCCGGCTGCTCGACGCGACCTATGACCTGATGCATCAGCCGTCCCGGTTCGAGCTCATGCCGGACTCCGGGCGTCTCGTTGGTGCGCTCCGTGATGCCGGGATCGCTGCGTTCCTGGCCGGTGCCGGACCGAGCGTCGCCGCGCTCGTGGCGTCCTCCGACCTCCAGGCCGCGACCGAGGCGGCGCGGCGGACCGCCCCGGACGGGTGGGAGGTGCGAGAGGTCGGCATCGACGCCGCCGGCGCGGTGGTCGTTGAGAGCGGCTGACGGCTCGAATACACTCGGTTGACGGTCCGGCACGCGCCGTGATCTCACCTGGGGACGATCGGGAGCCATGTTGGCGAAGTCCGCAGATCTTGACCCGAGCGATCTCTACCGCAGCCCCTCCGGCGAAGAGTTCGAGCTGGATCCTGAGGCTGCGAGCCGGGTTCTGAACGAAGGCGTCCCGGCCGTCCTTTCCGAGGAGTCCGGACGGCTCCTCGCCACCAAAGAGGGCGAGATGTTCCTGTACGCGAACGAGGAGGGAGACCTCGCGAGCGGCTATCAGGGGATGGGCCTGTATTACCGGGACACCCGCTTCCTTTCGCAGTACGAGCTCACGGTCGACGGGCGCCCGCCGGTGCTGCTGTCGTCGAGTGCCGAGCGCGCCTACATGTCCTACGTGGACTGCACCAACCCCGACATCTGGGACGACCACCGGATCTCGGTCCCGCAGCAGACGTTGAACATCCGCCGGATCCGGGTGATCGACAATCGCCTCTTCGAACGCATCCGCTTCAAGAACTACAACGAGCACCCGATCCGCGCCTCCGTCGAAGTGGTGTTCGGCGCCGACTTCGCCGACATCTTCGAGGTGCGAGGTCTGCGGCGGAAGCGGCGCGGCCAATTCTTCCATCCGAAGGTGGAGGGCCGGGTGATCCTCTTCGCGTACCACGGCGAGGACGGGGTGTTCCGCCAGACGCGCGTCGATCTCGGCGCCGAACCCGATGACGTCACCATCGACTCGGGACGCGTTCGCGCGTCGTTCACCGTCGAACTCGCCGGCCACCAGACGCGCCTGTTCACGTTCGTCGTCGAGCCGATCATCAGCGAGGACCGGCGGGAGCCCATGCTGTTCGACGAGGCGGTGCACAAGCTGCGCCGTTCCTATGAGGAATGGGAGCGCTCCTGCACCTCGATCTACACGGACAACGAGCTCTTCAACACGCTGCTCCATCGCGGTCAGCGAGACCTCCGTGCGCTCCTGACCGACACCGGGCAAGGGAAGTTCCTTGCGGCCGGGATCCCCTGGTACGTCGCGGCGTTCGGACGCGACGCGCTGCTGACGAGCCATCAGATCCTGATGCTGAACCCCGATCCGGCGCGCGACTCGCTGCGACTGCTCGCGCGCTATCAAGGGACGGAGGTCGACCCCTGGCGCGACGAAGAGCCAGGGAAGATCCTCCATGAGATCCGGCTCGGCGAGTTAGCCAACGCGTTCTACGTCCCGCACTCGCCGTACTATGGCTCCGTCGACGCCACTCCGTTGTTCCTCATGCTGCTCGGGACCTACTTCAAATGGACCGGCGATCGCGTGTTCCTCCAGGAGATGCTCCCGCACGCGGAGCGCGCGCTGCGCTGGATCGACGAGTACGGCGATCTCGACGGCGACGGCTTCGTCGAGTACCAGCGACGCTCGCCGCGAGGACTCGACAACCAAGGGTGGAAGGACTCGCACAACTCCGTGGTCCACATCGACGGACAGCTCGCGAAGCCGCCGATCGCGCTCGCCGAGGTGCAGGCCTACGTGTTCCTCGCGAAGGCGCGGATGGCCGACGTCTTCGAGGCCCTCGGGGACCAGGACCGCGCCGCCGAGCTGACGCGGCAAGCGGACGAATTGAAACGCCGATTCAACGAAGCATTCTGGATCGAAGACGAGCGGTACTACGCGATCGCGCTCGACGGCGACAAGCGTCCCGTCGCCAGTGTGACCTCGAACCCGGCACACGGGCTGTACTGCATGATGATCGACGAGGACAAGGCACCCGACGTCGCCGCGCGGCTCCTCAAACCCGACATGTTCTCCGGCTGGGGGATCCGAACGATGTCGAAGTCGTCGGCCGCATACAATCCGATGAGCTACCACAACGGCTCGGTATGGCCGCACGACAACGCGTTGATCGCGGCGGGCCTGAAGCGCTACGGCTTCCACAAGCAGACGAACCGGATCGCGACCGCGATCTTCGAGACGGCGAATCACTCGGACTACATGCGCTTGCCCGAGCTGTTCTGCGGATTCACGCGCCGTACGCCCAACCGGCCCGTGTCCTACCCGGTCGCCTGCTCGCCGCAGGCCTGGGCTGCCGGCTCCCCGTTCTTGCTCCTGCAGGCGATGCTCGGCTTGTCGGCCCAGGCGCACAACAACCTGCTGACGGTGAACTCACCGGTGCTCCCGCCGTGGCTCAACACGGTGGAGCTGAAGAATCTCAGGGTGGGAGACTCCGTTCTCCATCTGGTCTTCCGGCGCGAAGGCGAGACGACGAGCTTCTCGCTCCTGAACAAGGTGGGCTCCGTGCGGGTGATCATGGAAGAGTAGTCCCCGACCCGACTAACTGGAGGAGCGTTGGGCGTCGTCATCGCACATATCTCGGACATGCACGTCGGCTCGGTTCACTTCGTGCCGAACTTGATGAACCGCGTCATCACCGAGCTGAACGAGCTGAACCCCGACATCATCGTCTGCACGGGAGACTTCACCAACGAAGGGTTCCGGCAGGAGTACAGGACCGCCGCCGCATACCTTCAGCAGCTGCGTCCGAAGGTCGTGGCAGTCCCCGGCAACCACGACGCGCGCAACGTGGGCTACGTCCACTTCGAGGAGATGATCGGCCCGCGCCACTGGCGCGTCGAGACCAAGGGCGTCGTCATCGTCGGAGCCGATTCATCCGAGCCCGACCTGGACCACGGACAGATCGGCCGCGAGCGGTATGGCTGGCTGGTCGAGCAGTTCACCGATCCCGCGGAGCTGAAGATCTACGTGCAGCATCATCACCTGCTGCCGATCCCAGGCGCCGGACGCGAGCGCAACATCGTCTACGACGCCGGTGATCTCCTCGAGCTCTTGATCCGATCGGGCGTCGGGCTGGCGCTCACCGGACACAAGCACGTGCCGTACGTCTGGCGCCTCGAGAACCTGTACGTCGCCAACGCAGGAACCTGCTCGAGCCTGCGCCTCCGCGGAAACACGCGGCCTTGTTACAACCTCATCGAGGTGTCCGACGCGGACGTGGTGATCCGCCGCAAGTATCCGTTCGGACCGGCGAACGTCATCGCGCACTTCAACTACGTGACCGGCGAGCAGTACCAGCGCGAGATCGAGCACGTCGTGCGCGAGCCCGAACCGAGCTCCTAGTGCTCCGCGCATGACGAGGGCGCTGGTGCTCGTCGACGGCGAGCACTACCCGCCGGTGATCGTCGATGCGATCAAGGCCCTCGAGGAGCGGGGATATCAGATCGTGGCCGGCGTCTTCCTGGGCGGCGGCGAGAAGCTTTCCGGCCCACTCGAGCTGGGCACGCTCCCGATCATCCGCGGTGCGACGCAGCGCGAGGCGCTCGAGCACGCGATCGCTTCGTACTCGCCGGAGGTATGTCTCGACCTATCCGACGATCCGGTGGTCGACGCGCGATCGCGCTTCCTGCTCGCGAGCGTCGCGCTCGTCCACGGAGTTCGCTACCAGGGCGCTGATTTCCGATTCGATGCTCCGCTCCGGCCGCGGCTCGCATCGCGTCCGACGATCGCGGTCATCGGTACCGGCAAACGTTGCGGCAAGACGGCGATCGCCGGATTCGCAGCGCGCACTCTGACCGCGCACGGCATGCGAGTGGTGGTCGTTGCCATGGGGCGCGGTGGCCCGGCTGAGCCGCGCGTCGTTGCCGGCGACTCCATGCCTCCAACGGTCGACGAGCTGATCGAGCTCGCACGACGCGGCGAGCACGCCGCGAGTGACGTCTACGAGGACGCGGTGCTCGCCGGGGTTGCAAGCGTCGGAGCACGACGGGCGGGCGCCGGCCTCGCGGGCGCACCGTTCTTCGACACCGTCGCGGCCGCCGTCGAGGCTGCGAACGCCCTCGGGCCGGACATCATCCTGCTCGAGGGGAGTGGCACGGCGATCCCACCGGTGGCGGCCGATGCAACGGTCCTGGTGGTCCCCGGCGGCGCTTCACCCGAGGTCCTGACCTCGGCACTCGGCCCATACCGGCTATTGCTTGCGGACCTGGTGGCCATTACAATGGCCTCCGAACCCACCGTTTCGGCTCACGCGCTCTCCCTCCTCACTTCCTCGATCGACGAAATGGCGCGAGGCGTTGCGCGCGTGAAGACGGTGTTCCGCCCGACCCCACGCGGGTCGATAGCCGGACGCTCCGTCTTCTACGCAACCACCGCGCCTCCCGCCGTCGGTGAGGTGATCAAGGCGCATGTGGAGGGGGCTCACGGCGCGCGTGTCGTGGGGATGACGCACCATCTGGCAGATCGTGCCGCCCTCGCATCCGATCTCGCGGGGGCGGAAGGAACGTACGAGGTGCTCGTGACGGAGCTCAAGGCCGGAGCGGTGGACGGAGCGGCTGCGGTCGCGCGCGCCGCGGGCGCCGAAGTGGTCTTCGCAGACAATCTCCCCGTTTCCGTCGAGGGGGATCTGGAGGCGGAGCTCGTGACCGTGGCGGAGATCGCCCGACGGAGATTCGAGGCTCACACGGCATGACGGGACACGAAAAGCCGGCGGACGGCGCATCCCGGTCGATCATCATCAGCGACCGGGAGCACGGGCTGCCGTACTCGAAAGGTCTCATGGCCAACACGATCATGGCGGCCGGGCTGACGCCGGCACGCGCCTATCACGTCGCTCATGTGATCGAAGAGCGTCTGTTGGAGTCCGAGCGCGCCTCGGTCACGACGGAGGAACTTCGCACGATCGCCGAGGAAACCATCCGTCGGGAAGCCGGCGAACGGTACGCACGCTCATTCCTGCGGTGGCAGACGGTCAGCGAGCTCGACGTGCCGTTGATCATCCTCATCGGCGGAGGGACGGGCGTGGGGAAGTCGACCATCGCGACGCAATTGGCGGCGCGGCTCGGCATCGTCCGCATCATCTCGACCGATGCGATACGGGAAGTGATGAAGGGCGTTCTGTCGCCCGACATCATGCCGTCACTCCACACCTCTTCGTTCAACGCCGACGGGGTCGTGAAGGAGACGCTCGCGGCGACGGATGATGCGGTCATCGTCGGGTTCCGCGAGCAGGTTTCGGCCGTGGCGGTCGGCATCAAGGCATTGATCGAACGAGCGATCACCGAAGGAACCGACGTCATCATCGAAGGAGCGCACGTCGTCCCCGGCTTCGTACGTCCCGACGCCGAAGGCGAAGCGGTCATCGTGGATCTGGTCGTCGCGGTGGACGACGAGGACCTTCACCGGTCGCACTTCTACGTTCGCGCGCACGAGACGCGCGCGCGACCACAGGAGCGATACCTCAACAGTTTCGGGAACATCAGAAAGGTACAGAAGTACATACGCTCGCTCGCACTTCGGAACGGCGTTCCGATCATCCAGAACTACAACCTTGATGCGGCACTCGCGGCGGTCATCGATCACGTCGTCTCAACGGCGACGGAGGACGCGAGCTCGCGTCCGGTTGCTGCGCGCCCGCGTGCGATCACACGCGGGGCGTCGCCGACTGCTCGCGGCATGAAGGAGGGAGCGATATGAAGCTCTGGCTCGACACCGGGAACTTGGACGAGATCCGCGAGATCAACCGCTGGGGCGTGCTCTCCGGCATCACCACCAACCCGACGCTGATCGGCAAGGAGAAGAAGGACTTCGAGACGCATCTCAAGGAGATCGCTTCCGAGGTCGACGGGCCCGTGAGCGGAGAGGTCGTATCCACCGACCGGGACGGGATGGTCGAAGAAGGACTAAAGCTCTCTCAGATCGCGCCGAATATCGTGGTGAAGTGCCCCGTCACCCCCGACGGGTTCGCCGCGGTCCGTGAGCTCGGACGGCACGGGATCAAAACCAACATGACCCTTTGTTTCTCACCCACGCAGGCCATCTTGGCCGCCGAGGCCGATGCCACGTACATCAGCCCCTTCCTTGGAAGGGTGGACGACATCGCGAACGATGGGATGAATCTGCTAGCCGAGATCGTTGAGATATACCGGACGCAGGGCTACCGTACGCTTGTACTGGCCGCCAGCCTCCGCCACCCCCAGCACGTCGTCGAATCTGCGAAGGTTGGGGCCGACGTCGCGACGATGCCGTACGACGTGTTCTCCAAGCTGACCAACCACCCGCTCACCGACATCGGTTTGAAGCGGTTCCTGGACGACTGGAAGACATACCAGAAGAGCCTGAAGGGTTAAGTGAACGTGAAGAAGGAAGGATCGGAAATGGCAGAGACGAGGACCCTCGAGCGAGAAGTCCTTGAGGGCAAGATCATCGCAGAACTACAGCAGATCGCCGGGCGGGTCGGGGTCTCCGGCTTTCAGAAGCTGAAGAAGTCCGACCTCATCTCCGCCATCATGCGCGCTTCTTCCGCCGACGGAAAGCCGGCGAAGACGAACAACGCTAAGTCCGCCGAGGCCAAGCCCGAACCCAAGAGCGAAGCCAAAGGCGACGCCAAGCCGGAGGCCAATGAGGAACCCGCGGCCACGGAAGCTCCTAAGGCGGAAGCGCCTGCGGCCGAGGCGCCTGCAGCGAGCGAGACCGCGCCCGCGGAGACCTCGCCGGCCGTTGCGGCGCACGGCAATGGCGGTGCTGAGCGCTCGCAAGCCCCCTCCGGCGGAGGCGATCGCGGACCGAGCAGCTCGGGCGGCCCAAGTGGATCGGGTGCGCCTGCACGCGAAGAGCGCTGGAGCCGGCGCGATCGCAGGCGCGGGCGCGGACGCGACCGTCAAGGCGGAGGCCGGGACGGTGGACGCGACCGGCAAGGTGGTGGCGACCGCGGTCCGGCGCGCGAGCGTTCGGACTACACGCCGCCGTCAGAAGCACAGGCGGACATCATCGAGGGTGAGCTCCGAACGGGCATCCTCGACGTCCTGCCGGAGGGCTACGGCTTCCTGCGCACGAGCGGCTATCTGCCGGGCTCGAGCGACATCTACGTTTCGCTGTCGCAGATCCGGCGCTTCGCGCTCCGGCGGGGCGACGAGATAACGGGTCAGGTTCGTCGTCCGAAGGACAACGAGAAGTACTTCGCGCTCGTTCGCGTCGAGACCGTCGCCGGCGTCGATCCCGACACGGCGCGCCAGCGGCCGGCGTTCGACAAGCTCACGCCTCTGTTCCCGGAGGAGCGGTTCCGGCTCGAGTGGGGGCCGCAAGCCGTCACCGAGCGGATCATCGATCTGGTGGCCCCGCTCGGGAAGGGTCAGCGTGAGCTGATCGTCTCCCCGCCGAAGGCGGGAAAGACGACGATCCTCAAGCAGATCGCGAACGGCATCATGGCGAACACAGAGAACGTGCATCTCATGGTGCTGCTCGTCGACGAACGTCCGGAGGAGGTCACCGACTGGCAGCGGACCGTCAAGGCCGCCGAGGTCGTCTACTCGACCTTCGACCGTCCGGCGGAGGACCACACCCAGGTCGCCGAGCTGGTGCTGGAGCGCGCCAAGCGGCTCGTCGAGGCGAAGCAGGACGTCGTGATCCTGCTCGACTCGATCACTCGGCTCGCCCGCGCCTACAACCTGTCGGCGCCGGCGTCCGGCCGCATCCTGTCCGGTGGTGTCGACTCGACCGCGCTCTACCCGCCGAAGCGGTTCTTCGGCGCCGCGAGGAATATCGAGGAGGGCGGAAGCCTTACCATCGTCGCCTCGGCGCTGGTCGAAACCGGCTCGCGGATGGACGAGGTGATCTTCGAGGAGTTCAAGGGCACCGGTAACTCGGAGATCCGGCTCGACCGGCAGTTGTCGGAGAAGCGAATCTTCCCGGCGATCGACATCGAAGCGTCGGGCACGCGTAAGGAAGAGCTGCTCTACGACAAGGAAGAGCTCGCGCTGGTCTGGCGGCTCCGCAGGGTGCTCCACGCCCTCGCGCCCAGCGCAGCGATGGAGTTGCTCCGCGACAAGATCGGACAGACACCGTCGAACGAGCAGTTCCTGAGAGAGATAAACAAGGTTCCGGTCAACGACTAAGGATCAGGGGGAGCGAACGTGAAGGCAGGCATCCACCCCGAATACGTGCTGTGTCAGGTGCGCTGCTCGTGCGGCAATACGTTCCAGACGCGGTCCACGAAGTCCGAGCTCCACGTCGAGCTCTGCTCGCAATGCCACCCGTTCTACACGGGCAAGCAGAAGCTCGTCGACGCCGGAGGCCGCGTCGAACGATTCCAGCGCCGCTACGCCAACCGCCCGACACCGAAGAAGAAGTAGCCCGCGTCGCGCGGGATCAACTCGATGGCAAAGAAGCAGCAGCAACACTTCTACGGCGGCCAGGCAGTCATGGAAGGCGTCATGATGCGCGGCAAGGACACGTGGGCGCTCGCCGTGCGCCGCCCGACGAACGACATCTATATCGAAGAGAACAAGGTCAAGGGGCTCGCGGCGAAGTATCCGCTCTTCCGCCAGCCGCTCTTCCGCGGCGTCGCCGCCTTGGGCGAGGCGTTGTCGATCGGCATGCGCGCACTGACGACCTCGGCGAATCAGGCGCTGGACGAGGACGAGAAGCTGACCTCGAAGCAGATGGCGGTCTCGATGACGCTGGCGTTCGTGCTCTTCATCAGCATCTTTATCGTGCTTCCGACGCTGGGCGTGAACTTCTTCGGCGGCGAGAGCATCAAGAAGCGATCGATCACATTCGCCGCCGTCGAGGGCGTCGTCCGCGTCGCGATCTTCGTGGCCTACTTGTTCGGCATCTCATTCATCAAGGAGATCCGCCGCGTCTTCATGTATCACGGCGCCGAGCACAAGACGATCGCCGCGTTCGAAGCCGGCGAGCCGGTGCTCGAGCCGCGAGCCGTGGACAAGTACTCGACGCTGCACGTGCGATGCGGGACCAACTTCCTGATCATCGTCATGCTGCTGACGATCGTCGTGTTCGCCTTCTTCGGCCGTCCTGCGATCTGGTTGCGCATCCTCGAGCGCATCGTGGCGATCCCACTCATCGCAGGGATCTCCTATGAGGCGCTCCGGCTCGGCGCCAACCACGGGAACAACTTCATCGTGAAGGGGCTCATGAAGCCGGGCCTCTGGCTGCAAAAGATCACGACCCGCCCGCCGACCGAAGATCAGATCGAGGTCGCGATCCGGGCGTTCGAAGCGGTGCTTCCCGAAGAGGAACGCAGCGGCAAGATCCCGGCGCTTCCGTCCCGGCTGGTTCCGCGAGAATCCGAAGGAGTCGGCGACACCGTTCCAACACCCGAACCGGCTCCCGAATAGCGCCTCGGGACGTCGTCCCGCCGCTGCTAGACTCGCCCGGGAGCCCTCATGCTCGACAAGCTGGCACACATCGACCGTCGCTTCTCGCAGATCGAGGAGCTTCTCGCCGACCCCTCGGTCGCTTCCGACCCGCGCAAGCTGCGCGATCTCGGGAAGGAGCACGCAGAGCTCGCGCCGATCATCGGCGCCTATCGCGAGCACAAGCGCGTCAACGAGGATCTGGCCGCGGCACGCGAGATGCTCAAGGATTCGAACGGAGCCGACTCGACGTTCCTCCGTGACGAGATCGCCGGCAACGAGGAGCGCATCGCGGAGCTCGAGCACGAGCTACGGGAGATGTTGATCCCCAAAGATCCCAACGACGACCGCGACGTCATCGTCGAGATCCGCGGCGCCGCCGGCGGCGACGAGGCCGCGCTGTTCGCCCGCGACCTCTACGAGATGTACCAGCGCTACGCGGAAGCGCATCGATGGAAGAGCGAGGCGCTGTCCTCGAGCCCCTCGGACCTCGGCGGCTTCAAGGACATAACCTTCGCCATCAAGGGGAAGGGCGCGTACTCGAAGATGAAGTACGAGTCCGGCGTGCACCGCGTGCAACGGGTTCCGGCTACCGAGAACCAGGGACGGATCCACACGTCGACGGCGACGGTCGCGGTGCTGCCCGAAGCCGAGGACGTGGACGTCCAGATCAATCCGAGCGACCTCAAGATCGACGTGTACCGCTCGAGTGGGCCCGGGGGCCAGTCGGTCAACACCACCGACTCGGCGGTGCGCATCACGCACCTTCCCACCGGCGAGGTGGTCGCATGCCAGGAGGAGCGGTCGCAGCTCCAGAACAAGGAGCGGGCGATGCGTATCCTCCGCGCCCGGCTGCTCGAGCGCGCGCAGCGCGAGCAGGCGCAGGTGATCGCTGCGGAACGGAAGAGCGCCGTCGGAACCGGCGACCGCTCGGAAAAGATCCGCACGTACAACTACCCTCAGAATCGGGTGACCGATCACCGGATCGGCGTCACGCTCCACAAGCTGCCGCAGGTCCTTCAGGGCGACCTCGACGAGTTGATCGACGCACTCGTCGCTCGGGGACGCGCTGCGAGTCTCGGCGATGGGTTCGTCGACTGAAGCGCCGGCCCGGACGCCGCGTCCCGGGACGATCGGGGAGGCGGTGCGCGCCGCCGAACGGGTCCTCGAGATGGCCGGTTGCGATACACCGCTCGGGGACGCGCAGTGGATCGCCGCGCACGCGCTCGACACCAGTCGCGCCGGGCTCTTCGTGGACGCCGACCGGCAGTTCCCCGAGGACAAGCGCGATACGTTCGAGAACCTCGTCGCGCGGCGTGCGCACCGCGAGCCGCTCGCCTACGTCCTCGGCACGACTCGATTCCGCGGCCTCGACCTCGAGGTGGGCCCAGGTGTCTTGGTCCCGCGACCCGAGACCGAGGTGACCGCCGGCCGGGCGATCGAGCGAGCCCGCGCGCGCGGCCGCGCGACCGTCGTCGACGTGGGAACCGGCTCCGCTGCGATCGCGCTCGCCGTGGCGGCCGAGGTCCCGTCGGCTCGCGTCTTCGCCACCGAGCCGTCGGCCGCCGCTCGAGCGTGGGCGTTGCGCAACCTCGCGCGAACGGGTCTGCGAGCGACGCTGCTCCCCGGCGAGATGATGGATCCCCTCCACCCGGCGCTCGGCGGCGCCGTCGACGTTGTGGTGTCCAACCCGCCGTACGTGGCGGACGGCGACTGGCCCGGGCTCCCGCCCGAGGTAAAGGACTACGAGCCGCACGAAGCGATCTGCGGAGGCGAGGACGGCCTCGACATCGTCGTGCGGCTGCTCCAGGAGGCACCGCGGTGGCTGGCGATCGGCGGCTGGATCGTGATCGAGTCGGGTGAGGATCAGGCAGGGAGACTGGAGCGGCTCCTTCGGGTGATCGGCTACACCGACGTGCTCGTCACGAAGGATCTGGCG
>JBBDRM010000161.1:3526-37427 GCA_040905475.1 Actinomycetota bacterium | reverse complement strand
CGCGACCGCGTCGTGGAAGGACGGTGGATCGGTGTCTAGCTCACCCATCGTGTCGCTCGCCGACGATCGAGAGGCGGCGCTCGAAGCCGCCGCCAAGGAGCTCGACGCCGGGGGAGTCGTGGTGTTCCCGACCGACACCGTCTACGGGGTCGGCGCCGACGCCTTCAACCCGGAAGCCACGGCTCGCATCTTCGAAGCGAAGGGCCGGCCGCGGTCGATGCCTTTGCCGGTGCTCGTCGGTCGACCTCGTCAGGCGTGGGCGTTGTGCTCGGAGGTCCCCAGCTCGGCCCAGATACTCGTCGCCGCGTTCTGGCCGGGGCCGTTGACGCTCATCCTCCCCGCGGCGGAGGGGCTTTCGTGGGACCTCGGCGAGACCCGAGGTGGGGTTGCCGTGCGGATGCCTGCGCACGACGACCTGCTGGATCTGATCATGATGATCGGACCCCTGGCGACCACGAGCGCCAACCTCACCGGGGAACCGACCCCCGCCACCGTTGCGGGTATCGCCGAGCGGCTCGGGGACTCGGTCTCGCTGTACGTCGACGGTGGGTCGTCGGCGGGGGACGTTCCGAGCACGATCGTGGACCTGACGCGCTGGCGCCCCAAGGTCACGCGGGAGGGCGCCATCCCTCGGGCTGAGGTCGATCGAGCCCTCGAGGAAGGCCGGGCCTAGGGGCTCAAACCAGCGGGTCGGCCTTGGGGGCCTCGGCTATCATCGAAGCCGATGCCGGAGGTCGTCTTCGTCTGCTACGGAAACATCTGTCGCAGCCCCATGGGTGAGGCCATGCTGCAACGGGCCCTGGACGAGCGTCTCGGGTCCGGCCACGACTGGACCGTGACCTCGGCAGGCGTCGGAGCGACCGACGGCACCCCGGCCAGCCGAGGCACCAAGGACGTCCTCGCAGCCCGCGGGATCGACTTCCGACGCCACCGGGCGCGCTATCTGACCCCAGCCATCGCGCGAAATGCGGCGCTGCTCGTCTGCATGGAGGAGATGCAGGTCGAGCAGGTCCGCCGCATGGTCGACGACCCGGACAAAGTGGTCTTGCTCGGCGAGGGCGTCCCCGACCCCATCGGCGCCGGGCCCGAGCTCTATGAGAAGACCGCGGCACTCATCGAGAGCCACATCGCCGGTGTCGTTGGGAAGCTCCTGGACGAGGCGGATGCATGAAGATCGTCCTCGGATCCGATCACGCCGGCTTCCGGTACCGCGGCCTCTTCGAGCGAGCGCTCCGCGACCGCAAGCACGACGTGACGATCCTCGGCGCGACGAGTGAGGACGAGCCCTTCGACTACACCGAGGTCTCCGAAGCAGTCGCCAGAGCCGTCTCGGAGAACCGCGCCGATCGCGGCATCATCGTCGCCGGCTCGGGCAACGGCGAGGCGATCGTCGCCAACAAGATTCACGGCGTGCGTGCTTCGGTCTGTAACGACCTGTACACGGCCGAGATGGCGCGCCGTCACAACGACGCCAACGTCCTCTGCGTCGGCCAGCGCGCGTGCGGCGACGCGGTCGCGCTGAAGATCCTCGAGATCTGGCTCGCCACGCCGTTCGACGGCGGCCGGCACGCGGCCCGCATCGCCAACATCGGTGCGCTCGAGGAGCGATTGAAGAAGGAGTACGGAGGATGAGCGACCGCACCGACACCTGGGCAGCGCTGCGAGCCACCGATCCCGACGTCGCCGGCTTGATCGAAGCCGAGGAGAGACGCGAGCGCGACAAGATCCGCCTCATCCCTTCGGAGAACTACGTCTCCCACGCGGTGCTCGCGGCGACCGGGTCGGTGCTCACCAATAAGTACTCGGAGGGTTACGCCGGCAAGCGGTACTACGAGGGTCAGCAGCTCATCGATCCGATCGAGACTCTGGCGATCGACCGTGCGAAGGAGCTGTTCCGCGCCGAGCACGCCAACGTGCAGCCGTACTCCGGCTCGCCGTGCAACCTCGCCGTGTACCTGGCGTTCGCGAAGCCCGGCGACACCATCATGGGGATGGCGCTGCCGAGCGGCGGCCACCTGACTCACGGTTGGAACGTGAGCATCACCGGCAAGTGGTTCCGCCCGGTCCAGTACGGCGTGCGAAGGGACACGGGCCGGATCGATTACGACGAGGTTCGCGACCTTGCGCGCAAGGAGCGCCCGAAGATCATCTGGGCCGGCGGCACTGCGGTCCCCCGGATCATCGATTTCGAGGTCTTCGGCGAGATCGCGCGCGAGGTCGGCGCCATCTTCGCCGCCGACGTCGCGCACATCGCCGGTCTGATCGCCGGGGGAGCGCACCCGTCGCCTGTTCCCATGGCCGACGTGGTGACGACGACCACGCACAAGACGCTCCGCGGCCCGCGCGGCGCCATGTTCGTCTCCAAAGCCGAGCACGCCCAGGCGCTGGACAAGGCCGTATTCCCCGGCCTCCAAGGCGGGCCCCACAACCACACGACCGCGGCGATCGCCGTCGCGCTCAAAGAAGCGGCGCAGCCTGCGTTCCGTGAGTACGCGCACCAGATCGTCGCCAACGCCAAGGCACTCGCTGCCGCGCTTTCCGACCGCGGATTCGACCTCGTGTCGGGTGGCACCGACAACCACTTGATCCTCATCGACCTCACGAACAAAGGCGTCGCAGGCAAAGTGGCCGCGAAGGCGCTGGATCGCGCCGGGATCGAGCTCAACTACAACACGGTCCCGTTCGACCCCCGGAAGCCCTTCGACCCGTCGGGCGTCCGGATCGGTACGCCGGCGGTGACGTCGCGCGGCATGCGCGAGCCGGAGATGGCCGAGGTGGCGGGGTGGATGGACAAGATCGTCTCCGCGCCCGACGACGAAGGCTTGGCCGACCAGATCGCGGGCGAGATCCGCGAGGTGTGCGCACGATTCCCGGCACCCGGCATCGCGGTGAAGGACTGATCCCAGCGTGCTGCCGTACCTCGTCGTTTTCGCGGTAGCGGCAGGCGTTTCGTTCCTCGCCACACCCCTCGTGAAGCACCTCGCCTCCAAGGTCGGCGCGGTCGACGTTCCCGACGACCGCAAGGTTCACAGCACTCCGCAGGCGACGCTCGGCGGCATCGCGATCTTCTTTGGCTTCGCTTGCGGTCTTGGAACCGCTTGGCTGCTCGGCGACTTCAAAGAGTTGTTCAGCTTCTCGTCCGAGCCGACCGGCGTCATCGTCGGAGCGGTCGCCGTCGTTGCGCTGGGGGCGCTGGACGACATCCGCGGCCTGAAAGCCTCAACCAAGCTGGCGGGCCAAGTCGTCGCGACCGGCGCGCTGATCCTCGCCGGTGTCCAGGTTCTCTATTTCTGGCTGCCGGGCGCGGGCCTCATCTCACTGTCGCCGGACATGTCGGCGCTGCTCACGGTCGTCTGGACGGTCCTGCTGATCAACGCGGTGAACCTGATCGACGGGCTCGACGGTCTCGCCGCCGGGGTTTCCGCGATCGCGGCGATGGCGCTCTTCGCGTACGCGTATCGGACGAGCGGCGGCGTCCCGACGACCGCAGCCTTGCTCGCCGCGCTGGTCGTCGGCTCTTGCCTGGGGTTCCTTCCGTACAACTTCAACCCGGCCAAGATATTCATGGGCGACTCCGGCAGCATGCTCCTCGGTCTCCTGCTCGCCTCCTCGACGATCAGCGGCGTCGGCAGGACGATCGAGCCCGACCTGTCGGACGTCGCCGGCTTGATCGTCCCCGTTCTGCTGCCGTTCTTCGTGCTGGCGGTGCCCCTCGCCGACACGTCGCTCGCGGTCCTTCGCCGCGTGCGCGACCGAAGACCACTCGCGATGCCCGACAAGCGACACATCCATCATTGGCTCTTCGACATGGCGGGGAGCCACCGGCAGGCCGTGCTCGTGATGTACATGTGGAGCGGCATGCTCGCCGGGGCAACGGTGGTGCTCTCGCTGTGGCGCGGAAGCGCCGGCAAGGTCATCGGTTTCGCGCTCGGTGGAGCGCTCGTTCTGACGATCATCTTCGTGCCTCGAGCCCTCCGGCGGGGGAGCGCCTGGGGCACTCCGGAAGCTAGTGAGCGGATTCACAATCTCTCCGGCGACCCAGGCCAAACATAGCCTCTGACCTGCGCGGACGTCCCTCCGGCCGACTTTGCGAAATCTTTCACATGGATGGTAGGATCCCCGTGTGGACCCGCCTGAGAGGAGGGGCACGCCGTGGTCGCGAGCCGGGGTGGGGTTCAGCCAGGGGTGGATGATCCTCGTCGAGTTGGGGGCCATCATCGGCCTCTTCGCCTACGCGGGATACCGGCTCGACAAGGCCCTCGGCACCCGGCCTTGGTTCTTGGCCACGCTGATGATCGTCGGGTATGCGGGCGGCGTGTACCACGTGTGGATCTGGGTGCGTGGTCGTACCGAAGGTGACGAGCGAGACGTTCGGTAGGTAGCCTCCTCCCTGCCGTTCGGTGGGGGTGTTGTGAAGGCAGAAGGACGTCTTGTCTGGGGAGCGTTGCGCGCAGGCGCGCTCCTTCTGGTTCCGGGAACCGCTATCGCCGGCGTCGTCCGCGGGACCGAAGGGGCCCTTGCGGTCGTGGCAGCTCTCGTCATCGTCGTCGGTAACCTCGCCATCGCCGGCCTTGCCCTGATGATCGCGGCGAAACGCTCGCCGCTGGGATTTCCGGCGGTCGCGCTTCCGTCCTACGCGGTGCGCATGATGGCCGTCTTCGGGGCCATGGGCGCCGCGTACGCGAGTCCCCGCATCGACGAGGCGGCCTTCACGGTCGCGTTCGCGGTCGGGCTGACCGTGATCCTTTTCTACGAATGCCTTCTGTGGGCCCGCACACCTTGGCTGGCCATCGAGTTCGGTAAGGAGCGCTCGTGACCACGACCACCGCCACCGACACCGCGGCGCCGCCCCGCAAGAAGGGCCGGATGCTCAAAGTCTTCGCCGTGCTCGCCGTCGCCGTGGGTGCGGCCTTCCTGGCCGACGCCATCATCGGGGTGGACGCGAAGTCCTTCCACGCGCCGACGGTAGATGAGCTCTTCGAGTTCAAGGAGATCTTCTCGGTAGCCGGGATCGAGGTCACGTTCCCGACGCTTGTGATGTTCGGTGTGACGACGCTCCTGATCATCTTCTTCGTCGGCGCGTTCCGGCGGCCCAAGATGATCCCCTCGGGCCCGCAGAACGTGGCCGAAGCTGGGGTCGACTTCATACGGGAAGGGATCGCCGTCTCGGTGATCGGTCCCCAGGGGCACGCCTGGGTCCCGTTCCTCACCGCGATGTTCTTCTGGGTCCTGTTCAACAACCTGATGTCGATCATCCCGGTGATCCAGTTCCCGGTGACGTCGCGCATGGCGTACCCCGCGACCCTCGCCGCGCTGGTGTGGATCATCTACAACGCCGTCGGGATCAAGGAACAGGGCTTCTTCAAGTACTTCAAGAACATCATGTTCCCGCCGGGCGTCCCGGGGCCGATCAAGCCGCTCCTGGCGTTGATCGAATTCTTCTCGACGGTGATCGTCCGGCCGATCACGCTGTCCGTCCGGCTCTTCGCCAACATGGTCGCCGGTCACATGATCCTCGGCGTGCTGTTCGTCGGCGCCTCGGTCTTCATCGCCGGCGACGTGCTCGGCAAGATCGGCTTCGTGGCTCCGTTCGGCCTGTCGATCGCGCTGATGGGTCTCGAGCTCTTCGTCATCTTCATGCAGGCGTTCATCTACACGATCCTCACAGCCGTCTATATCTCCGGTGCTTTGCACCCGGAGCACTAGCAAGGGGGAGGGAATGGAGGTTCTCGCCGCACTCGCCACGATCCTGGCGCAGGCCGATGCCATCGACGTTGCACCGATCGGAAAGGGTCTCGTCTACGGCCTCGCCGCGATCGGGCCCGGCATCGGCATCGGCATCATCTTCGGCAAGGCGATCGAAGCGGTCGCCCGTCAGCCCGAAGCCCGAGGCATGGTGCAACAGCTGATGTTCATCGGCTTCGCCCTCGCCGAGGCGCTCGCGTTGTTCGGGTTCGTGCTCTTCTTCATCCTGAGCTGAAAGAGGCGACGACGATGCTTGCGATACTGACGTTCCTCGCGCAGGAGCACGCCGCGGAAGAGGCGGATCCGGCGCGCTTCGTCCTGCCCCATGCCGACGAGCTGATCTGGGGCTCGATCGCCTTCGTCATCCTCTTCGCCCTTCTATGGAAGGTCGCGTTCCCGAGCATCAACAAGATGCTCGCCGAGCGTCAGGCCAAGATCCGTTCCGGGCTCGAGTCGGCGGAGGAGGCCAAGGTCGAGGCCGACAAGCTGGTCGGGCAGTACCGGAAGCAGCTCGACGAAGCTCGCGGTGAGGCGGCCAAGATCATCGAGGAGGCGAAGCGCACCGCGGAGTCGCTCCGGGGCGACCTTATAGCCAAGGCAGAGCAGGAGGCGCAAGAGATCGTCCAGCGCGCACGCCAGGACGTCGCGGGCGAGGCCGATCGTGCGCGCCAGCAGCTCCAGGCCGAGCTGGTCAGCCTCGCGCTGACGCTCGCTTCTCGTGTGATCGAGCGGGAACTGTCGCAGCCGGACGTGGCGAAGCAGTTCGTCGAGCGTACGATCACCGAGCTGGCCGCTACCGGAAACGGGAACGGGTCGAACTGATGAGCGACCTCGCGCGCGGCTACGCCCAAGCCCTGTTCCAGATCGCCAGAGCCGAAGGCGCCCTGGAGCGGGTCGAGGACGAGCTGTTGCGCTTCGCGCGCCTGCTCGAGAACGAGAACCGGTTCCGCGAGGCCCTCTCGGACATCTCCCTGCCGCCGGAGCACCGCGCGAAGATGGTTGAGGAGCTGCTCGGGAAGAAGGCGGCGCCGCACACCGTCAACATCATCTCGTTCCTCGTTCAGCAGGGCCGCGCGCGCGATCTCCCCAAGATCATCGATTCGCTCGTGCAGCTCGCGGCGGAGGAACGGGAACGGGCGGTGGCCGAGGTCCGGACCGCTGTGCCGCTCGACGACGAGGATCGCAAGAAGCTCATCGACGCGATCACCAAGGCGACCGGTAAGCACGTCGACCTCAAGGTGATCATCGACCCCGACATGATCGGGGGGCTTCTGGTCCGCGTCGACGACCAGGTCTTCGATGGAACGGTGAAGCGCCGGCTCCAACTGGCCAAGGAACGCATCGGGAGAGTTGAAAATGGCTGAGCTGTTGATCGATCCGAACGAGATCTCCTCGGTTCTACGGCGGTACGTCGAGGAGTTCAAGCCGACGGTCGAGCGTGAGCAGGTCGGCCGCGTCCTGTACTCGGGGGACGGCATCGCGCGCATCGCGGGGCTCCCCCAGTGCATGGCCAACGAGCGCTTGGAGTTCCCGAACGGCGTTTCCGGCGTGGCGCTGAACCTCGAGGAGAATCAGATCGGCGCGGTGATCCTCGGTGATCCCGCCGACGTGGAGGAAGGCGACCCGGTCAAGCTCACCGGCGAGATCCTGTCCGTGCCGGTCGGCGACGCCCTGCTCGGACGAGTGATCGACGTGCTCGGCAATCCGCTCGACGGCGGCCCGCCGCTCGACGAGTCGAAGATCGCCGGCCGCCGGCCGCTCGAGGTCCAGGCCCCGTCGGTCGTCCAACGGCAGCCGGTCAAGGAGCCCCTCTACTTCGGGATCAAGGCGGTCGACGCGATGACCGCGGTCGGCCGGGGCCAGCGCGAGCTGATCATCGGCGACATGAAGACCGGCAAGACCGCGATCGCCGTCGATGCCATCATCAACCAGAAGCGGTTCTGGGGGACCGACCGCGCGGTCAAGTGCATCTACGTTGCGGTCGGTCAGAAGGACTCGACCGTCGCGCAGGTGGTGCAGGCCCTCAAGGACGAGGGCGCCATGGAGTTCACGGTCGTCGTCGTTGCCGGCGGCGCGCGCCCGGCGCCGTTCAAATACCTCGCGCCGTACGCCGGCTCCGCTATCGGTCAGCACTGGATGTACAACGGCGAGCACGCGCTGATCGTCTACGACGACCTCTCGAAGCAGGCCGAGGCGTATCGCGAGATCTCGCTGCTCCTCCGGCGTCCGGCCGGACGCGAGGCGTATCCCGGCGACGTCTTCTACCTTCACTCGCGCTTGCTCGAGCGAGGAGCGAAGCTCTCCGACGACCTGGGCGCCGGCTCACTTACGGCGCTCCCGATCGTCGAGACCAAGGGCGGCGACATCTCCGGCTACATCCCGACCAACGTGATCTCGATCACCGACGGCCAGATCTACCTCGAAGAAGGACTCTTCAACGCCGGCGTGCGACCCGCCATCAACGTCGGCAAGTCGGTCTCGCGCGTCGGCGGCAACGCGCAGATCAAGGCCATGAAGGGCGTCTCCGGCTCGCTCCGGCTCGACCTGGCCGCCTACCGTGAGCTCGAGTCGTTCGCCGCGTTCGGCTCCGAGCTCGACAAGTCATCGCAGCGCCAGCTCGAGCGCGGCGCGCGTCTCGTCGAGCTGCTCAAGCAGAAGCAGTTCTCGCCGATCGCGGTTGAAGACCAGGTGATCGCGATCTTCGCGGCGACCAACGGGTATATCGACGACATCCCGGTCTCGGACGTGAAGCGCTTCGAGCAGGAACTCCTCGAGTTCGTCCATTCCCGCCACCCGGACATCCCGCGCACGATCGTCGAGTCCGGCGCGCTTGCGGAGGACATGGCGGCGACCCTGAAACAGGCGATCGAGGAGTTCAAGCGCAGCTTCGTCGCAACCGAGGTCGGCCCTGCCGCGGTACAGAAGAACGTCGGGTGGGAACGCACCGCTGCGCAGGACGAGCCGGCGGAGGGGGCCGGCGAGCCTCCTGCACCGGGCTCCGGCGAGGTCCTGCCGGAGGGGTAGGCTTATGGGAGCCAAGTTCCGGCAATGGCAGCGACGGATCGGCTCGATCGAGTCGACGATCAAGATCACGCGTGCGATGGAGCTCGTCGCCGCGTCGCGGATCGTCAAGGCGCAGAACCGGCTGATCCAGGCACGGCCGTACGCGGAGCGGATCCATCAAGCGATCCGTGAGCTGGCCGGCATCAGCGAGGTCGAGAACGAATTCCCCCTCTTGAAGCCGCGGGAAGAGATCCGCTCTACCGGCCTCGTGGTCATCACGAGCGACCGCGGCCTCGCGGGCGCCTACAACTCGAACGTGATCCGCGTGGGGTCGGGGATCCTGCGCGGTGCCGATCAGGCTGGCCGCGGTAAGCGCCTGCACGTCGTCGGGCGGAAAGGGCTCTCCTACTTCCGGTTCAGGGGATTCGACCTCGCTTCGCAGACCACGGGGATCTCCGACACGCCGCAGTTCGAGGATGCCGAGGCGCTCGGCCGGAAGCTGGTGAAGGAGTTCATCGACGGAGCGGTGGACGAGGTCCGCATCGCGTACACCGACTTCCGTTCGGCCGGCAGTCAGGTCGCGACGTCGACCCGCATCCTGCCGATCAGCGGCGAGGAAGTCGCGGGGACGAAAGGCGAGATCAGTCCGCTCTACGAGTTCGAGCCCGAGCCCGCAGAGATCCTCTCGCTGCTGCTGCCGAGGTACGTAAACACCGTCATCTTCGCGGCCCTGCTCGAGTCGAGCGCATCCGAGCACGCCGCCCGGCGCCGCGCGATGAAAGCGGCGACCGACTCCGGCGAGGAGCTCATCAAGGTGTACACGCGGATCGCGAACCGCGAACGTCAAGCCGAGATCACCAGCGAGATCATGGAGGTCGTCGGCGGCGCCGAGGCCCTCCGCGAACACGAAGAAGCGACCGTTTAGATCGAGGAGTTGAAACCATGTCGATGACCGAGCAGGCGGCGAGCGCCAAGGCCGAGGAACGGGCCGACGGGCGCGTGATACAGATCATCGGGCCGGTGGTGGATGTGGAGTTCCCGCCCGCGGCCCTGCCCGAGATCCTCACCGCGCTCGAGATCGACTTCGTTACGGCGAGCGGAGAAGGGGAAGTCATCATCGCCGAGGTCTCCCAGCACATCGGCGATTCGACCGTCCGAGCGATCTGCATGCGTCCCACCGACGGACTCCGCCGGGGGGCGCGAGCCAAGAACACCGGCGCGCCGATCACCGTGCCGGTCGGGAACGAGACCCTCGGTCACGTCTGGAACGTCATCGGCAAGCCGCTCGACGTTGCCAACGTCGAGGTCAAAGAACACTGGCCCATCCATCGCGACCCGCCCGCCTTCAAAGATCTCGAGCCCCGGGTGGAGATGTTCGAGACGGGGATCAAGGTCATCGATCTGATCGAGCCCTACGTGAAGGGCGGAAAGATCGGGATGTTCGGCGGCGCCGGCGTCGGGAAGACCGTCGTCATCCAGGAGATGATCTACCGCGTTGCCCGGCAGCACGGTGGTGTGTCGGTGTTCGCCGGCGTGGGCGAGCGAACGCGCGAGGGCAACGACCTCTGGCTCGAGATGAAGGAGTCGGGGGTGCTCGAGAAGGCGGCGCTGGTGTTCGGGCAGATGGACGAGCCGCCGGGCGTACGGCTCCGCGTCGCGCTCGGCGCGCTGACGATGGCCGAGTACTTCCGCGACGTCCAGCGTCAGGACGTGCTGCTCTTCGTGGACAACATCTTCCGATTCACGCAGGCGGGCTCCGAGGTTTCGACCCTGCTCGGCCGGATGCCGTCGGCGGTCGGTTACCAGCCGACGCTCGCCGGTGAGATGGGGTTCCTTCAGGAGCGCATCACCTCGACCAAGGGACGCTCGATCACGTCGATGCAGGCCGTGTACGTGCCGGCGGACGACTACACCGACCCGGCACCGCATACCACCTTCGCGCACCTCGACGCGATCACGCGCCTCGAGCGCTCGATCGTGGAGAAAGGCATCTACCCGGCCGTCGACCCGCTCACCTCTTCGAGCCGTATCCTCGACGCCCGCTACGTCGGCGAGGACCACTATCGCGTCGCGCGAACCGTCCAGCAGATCCTCCAGAAGTACAAGGACCTGCAGGACATCATCGCGATCCTCGGCATCGACGAGTTGTCCGAAGAGGACAAGCTCACCGTCGCTCGCGCCCGTAAGTGCGAGAAGTTCTTCTCGCAGCCGTTCTTCGTCGCCGAGCAGTTCACCGGCCAGTCGGGTGAGTACGTGCCGGTCGCCCAGACGATCGAGGCGTTCGAGGCGCTGACGAAGGGCGATCTCGACCACATCCCGGAGCAGGCGTTCTACATGGTCGGCGGGATGGACGGCGTGATGGCGAAAGCCCGCGAGCTCGGTGTGGAAGGGGTCTGACGCGACGTGCCGCTGACCGTCCAGGTCGTCACGCCCGAGCGAGAGGTCGAAGTCGCCGACGATGCCGAGCTGGTCGTCGCGCGCGGCACCGAGGGCGAGGTCGGCATCATGCCCGGCCACGCCCCGTTGCTGATCGCGCTTGGGGTCGGGCCGCTCGCCATCGTGCACGAAGGGGGCCGACGCGAGGTGCTCGCCGTGGACGGCGGTTTCCTTCAGGTGTCCCGCGACCAGGTGATCGTCCTCGCCGAGTTCGCCGCCCGGCCGTCGGAGATCGACGTCGCGGCCACCGAGGCGAAGATCGACGACCTCAAACGCCGCATCGAGGCGGAGGCGGACGCCGAAGACTTCAAGCGCGAGCTGGCACGCGCCGAGCTCGTCCAGACCGTCGCGCGTCTCTAGCCACAAAGGCCATGGCCATAGGGTCCCCTTGAACTCTGCTGTTCGTGGGTAGAATCCGCGCACCATGGAGCGCTATCTCGTCGAAGGCGGCACTCCTCTCCGGGGGTCGGTCGCGGCGTCCGGCGCCAAGAACTCCGCGCTGAAGATCCTCGCGGCCACGCTGCTCGCGCCCGGTACCTATCGGATCGAGCGCGTGCCGCGTATCGCCGACGTCGAGACGATGCGGCGGGTGCTCGGCCGGCTCGGCGCTCGGGCGGATTTCGAAGGCGACACCGCAACGATCGCGGTTCCCGACGCGATCGGCACCGAAGCTCCGTACGATCTCGTGCGGCAGATGCGCGCCTCGATCATCGTTCTGGGGCCGCTCCTCGCCCGCGCCGGTCGCGCCCGGGTGGCGATGCCGGGCGGCTGCAACATCGGCTCGCGCAAGATCGATCTCCACCTGCGCGGGCTCGAGCGCATGGGCGCCGAGATCTCCTTCGATCACGGCTACCTCGAGGCACGGGCCTCAGGCTTGATCGCCACGCAGATCTCGTTGGACTTCCCTTCTGTCGGCGCGACCGAGAACCTTCTCATGGCGGCCTGTCTCGCCAAAGGGACGAGCGTTATCGAGAACGCCGCGCGCGAACCTGAGATCCAGGATCTCGCGCGCTTCCTTCGTGCGATGGGCGCGGAGATCTCGGGAGAGGGGACCCCAACGATCGAGGTGGCCGGCGTCGAGGGGCTCCGGCCGGCCGACCACCGCGTCGTGGGTGACCGCGTCGAGGCGGGGACGATGCTGATCGGAGGCGCGGCGACGCGCGGCGACGTGACCGTGACCGGCGTGGAGCCGGACCATCTCGACCTCGTGCTCTCGAAGCTTTCCGATGCAGGCGCCGGCGTGGACGCGGGGATCTCCAACGTCCGCGTCTCGATGGAAGATCGTCCGCGACCCGTGGACTTCGTGACACTGCCGTACCCCGGATTCCCGACGGACCTGCAGCCGCAGATGATGGTGCTGCTTTCCGTCGCCGACGGCACGAGCATCGCCACCGAGAACGTGTTCGAAAGCCGGTTCATGTTCACCGACGAGCTCGCCCGCATGGGTGCCGAGATCCGTACCGAGGGCCATCACGCGGTGATCCGCGGACGGCCCACGCTCGAGGCGGCGCAGGTACACGCGCCCGATATCCGCGCCGGCGCCGCGCTCGTGATCGCGGGCCTCGTCGCTGCCGGCACGACCGAGATCTCCGGCGTCGGTTACATCGATCGAGGCTACGAGGGCCTCGAGTGGAAGCTGGCGGCGCTCGGCGGCCGGATCCGCCGCGCGTGACGCGCCTCGCCGGGCTCCGGCGAACGGTTCCGCCCTCTCGTATCCTCTAGCTCGATGGACGACCTTCGGCCCCCGCCGCCTCCCGTCCCGCAACTCCCCGAGCCCGAGCTCGCCCCCGAACTGACCGAGGTTCCGTGGCGAGCGCGTGAAGCCTTCCTCATCGTCCTGCTGGCCCTGGTTACCGGCGGCTTCTTCACCATGCTCGCCGTCACCGCGACCGAGGACGAAACGCTCGCGGCCCTCATGGCAACACTGCTGATCGAGGCTTCCCTGGGCGCTTGGGTCTTCCTGTGGGTGAAGTTGCGCCATCGAGCCGGCGCGGCCCAGCTCCGCCTGCAGCCGAAGCGGGGGGACATAGGAAGCGGGGCGCTCGCCGCATTGATCGGTCTCGGTGCCGGCGCGGTCATCACGCAGATCGTCCTCTCGATCGCCAACAACGTCACCGATCGTCCCGTGGAAACACCCCAGCAGCTGCCCGATATCCAGCATGGCACGGAGCTCTTCCTCGCCGGCATCGCCGTGGTGATCGTCGCTCCGATCGCGGAGGAGCTGTTCTTCAGGGGGTTCCTGTATCAGGCGTTCCGACGCTGGCGAGGACCGACGCAGGCGATGTTCATCTCGGCCTTCGTCTTCTCGCTGGCGCACATCAGCCCGGTGATCATGCCGTCGATCTTCGCGCTCGGCGTGATCCTTGCGTACCTGTTCGAGAAACGAGGGTCGGTCGTGGCATGCATCGCGGCGCACATGGCCTACAACCTGATCGGCTTCATCATCATCGTGGTCACGTCTTGACCCGGGGAGGCTGTGGCGGCGACCTCGAGCGATTGGAGGGCCCGGTCACGCTGTGATTTACTCCGGCTTGCACAAGCGTAAGAACTCGGGAGGTGGAGGACGTGGCGCTGTTCCCCAGTGAGCAATGGCTCAAGGAGTACGTCGACAAGATCAACTCCTCTAAGGAATACGAGGAGGCCGCTGCCACGTGGGAGGGGGACCTCTGCTACGTCTTCGAGGCGGAGCCCGATAAGGGCGTCCCGAACGACGTATGGGTGTGGGTCGATCTTTGGCACGGCAAGTGCCGCGGTTACAAGTACGACGTGACGACCGAAGAGGGCGAGAAGGCGAAGTTCATCATCCGCGCGCCCTACTCGCGGTGGAAGCAGGTCATCAACAAAGAGCTCGACCCCATCAAGGGCATGATGCAGGGGAAGCTCAAGCTCAAGGGCGACCTCCCGACGATCGTTCGCTACGTGAAGGCCGCGAACGAGCTGGTCAACATCTCGGGCAGCGTCGATGCCGAGTTCGTAGACGACCAATCCTAACGGTGAGCTTCGTCGTAACCCACCCCGAGTTGGGCGGTCTCGGGGCGATGCTGGCGGACCTCGTGCGAGCGAACATCGAAGCCGATCCCTCTCGAGCGCTCTTGCTGCAGGGTGTCTCCGGCAAGGTCAACGTCCGCGCGCGTGACGCCGAGGTTGAGGTGGGCTTGGAGTTCCGAGGAGGGCAGCTCCACGTTGGCGCGGCGCCGTTCCCCGACGCCGATCTAAAGATCGAGTGCGACGCGGACACGCTCATGGGGATGTCGACCGTGCCGTTGCGCTTCGGGATGCCCGACGTCGCCCAGGCCGACGGCCGCACCGTCGTCAAGAAGATGCTCCGCGGCGACCTCAAGGTTCGCGGCATGATCCGCGGGTTGCCCCTGATGGTCCGCCTTCAGAAGCTGCTCTCCGTCGTCTGACGGACCGGAGGACCTGGCAAACGCTATGACGATCGTGTCGTTCGCGAGCGGGACGGGGCCGGCCGGGTTCGGCCTTGCGGCGCGTTTCGCCCGCGCGGGCGACGAGGTCGTGATCGGCTCCCGAGCGATCGCGCGCGCCGAAGAAGCACAGGCGATGGTCCTCCAGCACGTGCCCGGCGCGCGTGTGCGCGCGATGGAGAACGCCGACGCCGTCGCTGCCGGAGATGTCGTGTTCCTGACGATGCCGCCCGTCGCGCAGCGGGAGAGCGTCGAAGGGTTGGCGGCCGCGCTCGCCGGCAAGATCGTCGTCAGTATGGCGAACCCGCTTACCGTGACGGGCGGTGAGGTATCCACCTGGTTCCCCGCCGCCGGATCGCTCGCGGAGGAGGTTCAGGAGGTCGTCCCGACCGCTCGGGTGGTCGGCGCGTTCCACGAGATCCACGCCCGCCGCTTCGTCAAGCTCGACCGGCCGATCGATTCCGATACGGTTGTGACCGCGGGCGACGATGATGCGAAGCAAGAGGTCATGCGGCTCGCCCGCCACGTCGAGGGCGTGAGGCCCGTGGACGGCGGCAGGCTCTCGAACACCCGTTTCGTCGAGGGTTTCGTCGCGGTGCTCATCTCGATCAACTTCCGATACAAGGCCGGCACGTCGATCCGCATCACCGGATTGCCGGAGGACATGTAGCGGCAGGGCTCTGGGGTCGCGTCTGGGCGGCGGGGTACGACTTCCTGCTGTGAATCGAGACAGATACGGTCGCTATCCACAGCAAGAACGGTTCTTGCGTCGACGAGCATGGTGAGTGTGCGTGTCTCATGTCCCACCAGCCCAAGTCAGCCGAGCCGGACCAAGACGGCGCCCGCAGACAGAAGCGGCAGGGCCAGGCTGAGCCATCGGAGCGCGGTTTCCGCAGGCGCTCGCAGGGTCGATGCGTCGATCTGTTGGATCGTGCCATCGGTCCTCTCGAGCGACCCTTCGACCCGCCGGATACGGCGGCGCAGGTCCCGAACCGGGGTCGAAAGCGTTCGTTGCGCGGCTGAGAGGGCGAAGCAGCCGCCCGCGACCAGGAGGCCCTCCGGCGTGATCTCCAACGCGTTCGCGTACGACGCGGTCAGCGCGGGGAATGCCCCCCATGCGAGCGCGAACCACGCATCGGTGTGGACTCGGCCGCCGAACCATTCGAGGTTGTAGGCGCAGACGATGAAGCATCCGAATGCGACGAACGCGAGGAGCCACCACGATGTTCGCTCAGCCGCCGCGATGCCGATCACGCCTGCGAGCGAGATCGACCCGCTCGCGATCGTCACCAGGATCGGCGTGGGGATCTGGGTGCCGAGCGGCCTGCCGTTCAGTTCGTCGAGCGCGTGCGCCCCGATCCCGACGGCAAGGAAGAACGCAGCCAGCGCCCACCACAGCCGGTCGGTGTGCGCGGCGGGCGCCGCCGCCCAGCCGAGCGCCACATACGACAGATGCCAAAGCGTGTAGGGCGGATGCAGGAGCGAGATGTAGTCGCGCCATCCTCCGGTGCGCAGCGCGTAGAAGGCGGGTCGCTCAGCCACGCTTGCGACCCCAGGTCACCACGCCTCCGCCGAGACTCATCCGTTTCGTGCGCACGCCGTGCATCCCGGCGGCACGCCACAGCGACTCGAGCTGCTCGGGGGGGAAGTGGTGGTCGAACGTGGCGATGCTTCCGCCGAGGAAGGTCCCAACCTGCCTCCATCCGGGTGAAACCGCTCGTGCCGCGGCGGGGAACAGCAGGAGCGCGTACGCCTCCCACGCCTTGCGGACGAGTTTGTTCGACGGCACGCCGAACTCGATCGAAGCCATATGGCCGCCCGGGCGCAGCACGCGGACGAGCTCGGCGAGGGTTGCGGCCGGGTCGTCGACGTAGCGGAGAAGGTAGGTGAACGTCACGGCGTCGAACCGTTCGTCGGCGAAGGGGAGGCGCTGGCCGTCGCCGCGGACGAGCATGAAGTTGTCGACCGCCCGGGCCGACGCCTCTCGGATCATCTCCGCACTCTGATCCAAGCCGACGACCCGGACGTCGAACGTCTTGAGGATCTCCCGCGCGACGAGCCCGGTACCGGTCGCCACGTCGAGCACCAAGGACTTCGGGGTGAGGTCGAGGCCGGCCGCCATCTCGCGACGCCACCGGTGGTATTGGCCCAGGCCCAAGATCTCGGCCGGCAATTCGTATGCTCCCGCGATGGAATCGAACAAGCCTCGTGCGTGGGATGCTCGGGCGGAGGTCATACGCAGGTTCTATCGCAACAGCCCTGCCGCCCGCACTGCCGCGGATATCATGACCACGTGGGTGCCCCCATCGATCTGGTCGAGCTCGTCGCGAAACTCGAGGCGCGGGACCGTCGCACCATCGCCCGCTTGATCTCGCTCGTCGAGGATGCGGCCGAGGAGCTGCCCGAGGTGATCCGGGCCGTATCGGCGCTGCACGGCGGCGCGTACACGGTCGGGATCACCGGACCGCCGGGCGCCGGAAAGTCGACGCTCGTCTCGGCGTTGGTCGGCGTGTTGCGGGCCCGGAACCTCACGGTCAGCGTGCTGGCCATCGATCCGACGTCGCCGTTCTCCGGCGGAGCGCTGCTCGGGGATCGCCTGCGGATGCAGGAGCACGCGACCGACCCCGGCGTGTTCATCCGCTCGATGGCAACGCGCGGGCAGCTGGGCGGCCTTGCGTGGGCTGCGCCGCACGCCCTGCGCATCCTCGACGCGATCGGGACCGATGTGATGATCGTCGAGACGGTGGGGGTGGGTCAGGCGGAGGTCGACGTCGCGCGCGAGGCCGACACGACGGTGGTCGTTCTCGCGCCCGGCTTCGGGGATGCGATCCAGGCGAACAAGGCGGGCTTGCTGGAGATCGCCGACATCTACGTCGTCAACAAGGCCGACCGCGAGGGCGCGGGCGGCGCCGCGCGCGAGATCAAGCAGATGCTGCATCTCGGCGCCGCCCGGGAGTGGGAGCCGCCGGTGCTCCTGACGCAAGCCACCGAGAGCAAGGGCGTCGAGGAGCTGTGGGACGCGGTGGAGCAGCACCGGGCGCACATCGAGGCTTCGGGGGAGCTTCGCCGCCGGCGGATCGCGCGCAACGCGCACGAGATCGTGGAGATAGCTCTCGGACGGATACGGCGGGCGATCGACGAGGTGGGGGACCAGGAGCTGCTGGACAGCCTGGCAGCCCAGGTGACCGAGCACGGCCTCGACCCGTACACGGCTGCCGATAAACTGCTTGCGCAGGTGGAGCCATGACCGAAGACCGCGAAGCATACGAGCGCTGGCGCGCCGAGTACGAGCGCCTGCAGAAGCGCGACGCCGACTTCGAGACGATCTCGGGCGAGGACCTCGAGCCGCTCTATTCTCCGGCCAACACCGAGATCGACCACGACCGCGAGCTCGGGCATCCCGGCGAGTATCCGTACACGCGCGGCGTCTATCCGACGATGTATCGCGGCCGGCTGTGGACGATCAGACAGTTCTCCGGATTCGGCAGCGCCCGCGACACCAACGAGCGCTACAAGATGTTGCTGTCCTCGGGCGGCACCGGGTTGTCGGTCGCCTACGACATGCCGACGCTGATGGGCCGGGACTCAGACGACCCGCGATCGCTCGGCGAGGTGGGTCATTGCGGCGTCGCGGTCGACTCGGTCGACGACATGCAGACGCTGTTCGAGGGGATCCCGCTCGGCGAGACGACGACCTCGATGACCATCTCCGGCCCGGCGGTCGTGCTGTTCGCGATGTACCTCGTCGCGGCCGAGCGGCAAGGCGTGGCGTGGAAGGATCTCGACGGGACGCTGCAGACCGACATCCTCAAGGAGTACATCGCGCAGAAGGAGTGGGTGTTCCCGCCCGAGCCGCATCTGAGGCTGATGGGCGACCTCTTCGAATTCTGCGCGCGCGAGATGCCCAAGTACCACCCCGTTTCGGTGTCGGGCTACCACATCCGCGAGGCGGGATCGACGGCCGCGCAAGAGCTCGCGTTCACGCTGGCCGACGGGTTCGCGTACGTCGAGCTGGCGCAGCAGCGAGGGATATCGCCCGACGACTTCGGTCCGATGCTTTCGTTCTTCTTCGACGCGCACATCGACTTCTTCGAGGAGATCGCCAAATTCCGCGCGGCGCGCAGGATCTGGGCGCGATGGATGAAGGAGCGGTTCGGGGCGACGAACCCCAAGGCCATGCAGCTGAAGTTCCACACCCAGACCGCGGGCGTCTCGCTCACGGCGCAGCAGCCGATGAACAACGTCGTCCGCACCGCGATCGAGGCGCTCGCGGCCGTGCTCGGCGGAACGCAGTCCCTCCACACCAACGCGCTGGACGAGGTGCTGGCGCTCCCGTCGGAGGAGGCGGCCTCGATCGCGCTCCGGACCCAGCTGGTGATCGCGTACGAGACCGGTGCCGACGCGGTGATCGATCCGCTGGGTGGTTCCTGGTTCATCGAGTCGCTCACCAACAGGATCGAAGCGCGGGCGGAGGAGTACTTCAGCCAGATCGAGCGCCTCGGCGGCAACAAGGGCGTGCTTCCCGGCGTCCTGGCCGGGATCGAGCAGGGCTGGTTCCAACAAGAGATCGCCGACGCCGCGTGGCGGCAGCAGGTTCAAGTCGAGAAGCGACGGCGTCTCATCATCGGCGTCAACGAGTTCGTCCACCACGACGAGCCCGAGCTCGAGATCCTCCGCATCAGCAAAGACGTCGAGCGTGAGCAGGTCCGGTCGCTCGGCGAACGGCGCGCTACCCGGGACCGCGAAGCGGTCGACAAGGCGCTCGGGGCGCTCGCGGACGCATCCCGTGGCACCGAAAACCTCATCCCGCTCATCATCGACGCCGCGCGCGCGTCCGCCAGCGAGGGGGAGATCATCGGGGCGATGCGCGAGGCGTTCGGCGAGTACCGCGAGGCTCCGCGCTTCTAGCGCGACCGGTCGCATGCCCGTCCTCGTTACCGGCGCCACCGGCTGCGTCGGGCGCGCGCTCATCCCTATGCTCGTCGACGCCGGCGGTCAGGTCCGCGTCTACGTGCGCCAGGACGTCCCCGAGTACCGAGAGCTCGGCGTGAAGGTCGCGATCGGAGAGGCCGACCATGAAGGCCGGCTCGAGTCCGCGCTCGAGCAGGTGCACACACTCGTCCATCTGATCGGTAGGCCCTTGCCGGAGGGCGATGTGAGCGTTGAGTGGCTGAATCTCGACACGACGGAGGTCGCGCTGCGCGCGGCCGAGAACGCCGAGGTTCGGCGGATCCTGTTCCTGTCGCCGCTCGGCGCCGATCCCGCGTCGGAGCATCCGTATCTCGCCGCGAAGGGGCGGGCCGAGAAAGCGATCCGCGCCTCGAAGCTCGAGCATGCGATCTTCCGGTGCGCGCCGATACTCGGCCAGGGGTCGGCGCTTTCGTTCGCTCTGGAGCGTGGCCTGTCGACGAACGCGCGGATCAACCCGATCGCGGTAGGCGATGTGGCGGCGATGCTCGTCTCGGCCGATACCCGCGACGCTGAATTGCGCGATGCCTGGGAGCTCGGCGGCCCCGAGGCCCTAACCGTCGCCGAGCTGTCGGCACGTCTCGGCATACGTGGAGGAGCGCTCGGGCGAGTCTTGCGCGGCGTCCCGAAGGAGCTCTCGGCCCTCTACGGGCGAGATCAGCTGGCCGATCCGAGCGAAGCGATCGCGCAGTTCGGGCTCCAGCCGTCTCCGCTTACCTAGCGCACGGGCAGCTTGGCGCGAAGCCGGGACGCGTACTCGCGAACGTTCGGCCCCGGCGATCCCGCTTCGATCTCGTCGAGGATCGCGCGAGCGTCGTCGGGACGGCCCTGGCCGGCCGCGAGCGTCGCGCTGACGAGCAGAGCCTCGCCGGGGTCGAGCCCTTCCTCGACCTGCGTCATCTGCAGCGCGGCGCCGAGCAGCTCCTCGGCCTCGGTGACGCGGCCGGCGGCACCCACGACGCCCGCGAGCTCGACGACGAGGGCGTACTCGAGCTCTTCGCGGATCGCGCGCCGGTAGTGCTCTTCCGCCCCTTCGAGGTCGCCGAGGACGTGCAGTGCCCGAGCCATCTCGACGTTCGCCGCGGCGTTCTCGGGGTCGGCCAGGAGCACGGGCGCGAGAAGATCGATGGCGCCGGGGGCGTCGCCGTCGCGGCGCAGCTCGCCGGCCTCATCGATCCGCCGGCGATTCCCGAGGCGTCCAGGGAGTCGCACGCCGCGCATCCTAGCGGGCGGAACCGGCTCGGGTCGGCTAGCGTCTGAACGCCATGAGACGGGTCCTCGTCGTGGTTTCTCTCCTGCTGCTTGCCGCCTGCGGGGACGATGCGATCCTGCCCGGCGGGGGACCGGTCGACGTTTCGTTCCGCGCGATCTCCGAGAAACAGAATGCGGGCATGTGCGTGCGCGGGCCGGAGTTCGCGCTGGCGATGAACGCCGGCGAATGGCAGGCGATCTGGGCCCGGCAGAACGCGTGCCAGGCCGGCTCCGCCAACGCGCTGCCGCCGTTGCTCCCAACCGAAGCCGGCGTCGCTGCGTGGTGGAGGGTCGAGGGGTGTCTCGGTTACAGCGTGAAGACGACTCAGATCAAGAGCGACGGAGATGTGATCACCGTCACCGCGACCGAGTCGTCTCCTGCCGCCGAGTTCTGCGCGTCGGCGCTCGGCGGGCTGGAATCGTTCCTCGCCCTCGACCTCGGCACGGTTCGCGGAGCGGAGCGGATCCGGTTCCTGCTCGACGATGTCGAGGTGGGCGCGGTGGCGGTACCCTCCTGACACCGTGGACCAAGTCGTCATCCGTAAGCTCGAGCACCTGACGGGCTCGTCCAAGGGACCGCGTCTCGGATTCGCGGTCGAGACCCGCGATCGACGTGGTCCCGCGCACAAGGCCGGCGCGTTCGAGGGCGACATCGTTCACGTTCAGCTCAACGGCGGGCTATACGTTGCGCGCGCCGTCGTCAAGATCGGCTGGATCGGCGAATACTTCGGCGTCGACGAGGTGCGTGCTCGAACCAAAGGCAGCCCGCTGTACGACGTCGACGCGTTCTGGGCCGGCCGGTCGCGGGTCGGCTACGCGGCGGTCGCGGAGCTCGTGCAGGAACGTTGGCTCCCCGCGCCGTTCTGGGCCGGCCCCCGAACGTACGGGTACGAGTGGGTGGTTCTCGACGACGATGCCAAGCGTGCCTCGTGGCTGGAAGAGAAGCAGCCGCCCCGCGGAGGGGAATCGCTCGCGGCCGAGTTCCAGGACTGGCTCGCTGCGCACCCTTGATAGAATCCGGCGCTCTCTCGAGACCAAGTGAGGTGCGTCGTGGGTGAGTTCGTCAATCTGCTCGTCGACGAAGCGAACGGGGTCGGCACGATCCGTCTCGACCGGCCGCCGATGAACGCGATCAACGATCAGGTCGTTGCCGAGCTCGAGGTCGCCGCCCGAGATGCCTCCACCGATCCACGCGTGCGGGCCGTCGTCGTGTTCGGCGGGGACAAGCTCTTCGCCGCCGGGGCGGACATCAAGCAGATGGCCGAAGCCGAGCCGCTCGACATGATGGCGCGGATGGGCGGCCTCCAGGCGGTCTTCAGCCAGGTCGAAGAGATCCCAAAGGTCGTCATCGCGGCGATCACGGGCTTCGCACTCGGCGGCGGCTGCGAGCTGTCGCTCGCGTGCGACTTCCGGGTCATGGCCGACAACGCCAAGATCGGTCAGCCCGAGATCCTGCTCGGCATCATCCCCGGAGCGGGGGGGACGCAACGGCTGCCGCGCCTGGTGGGGCCGGCCCGCGCCAAGGACATCATCTTCTCCGGACGGTTCCTCGAATGCGTCGAGGCGCTCGAGATAGGACTGGTCGACCTGGTCGTTCCGCAAGACGCGGTCTACGCCAAGGCGGTCGAGATCGCTGCGCGCTACGCGCGCGGCCCGACGGTGGCTCTGCGCGCCGCGAAGATCGCGATCAACCGCGGGCTCCAGGTCGATCTACAGAACGGCATGCTGATCGAGCGGGAGCTGTTCGTCGGCCTGTTCTCGACCCAGGACCAGAAGGCGGGGATGCGCTCGTTCATCGAAGAGGGTCCCGGCAAAGCGACGTTCACAGGACGCTGAAAGGCCGGAGGCCACCCGCCGGGTGGCCTCCGGGTCGCTCCGCTGCTACTCGATCTCGACGATGCCGTTCCAGTCCCCGACGACCTTGCGATCCGAAGCCTGGCCGAAGGCGAAGGTCCCCACGTTCTGCACGCCGTTGAAGCCGTTGCTCAGGTACCAGACGTTGCCTCGAACGAGCCCCGGCGTCATCTTGCCATCGGCGTCCCAGTCGCCGAAGACGGGGAAGTCGGTCGACTTCCCGAACGCGAAGGCGGGGATGTCGTGGGTCGCGTCGAAGCCGTTGTTCAGGTAGTAGACGTTGCCGCGCCGGACGCCCGGCGTCCAGATCCCGTCGCCGTTCCAGTCGCCGACCAGCGGGAAGTCGGTGCTCTTACCGTAGAGCGTGCTGAAATCGTGGAGGCCATCGTGACCGTTGTTGAAGTACCACGTGTTGTTCCGGCGGACGGCCGGCGTGAAGATCTCGTCGCCGTTCCAGTCGCCCAGCATGGGGAAGTCGCTCGCTTTCCCGAAGCCGAACTGCTTCGCGAATCCGCTGTCGAACCAGTCGTTGGCGATCCACAGGTTGCCGCGCCGAACCCACGGCGTGTCGACCCCGTGACCGCCCCAGCCGCCGACGAGCTTCGCGTCCGAGCTGGCTCCGTACACGATGTGGTACTCGGCGAAGGCATCGAAGGTGTTGTTGAAGTACCAGTCGTCGCCGCGCACGACGCCCACCTTCCAGATCCGCGGTTTCACCCGAAGGTTCAAGGTGCCGCCGGCGTTGTTCACCCCGCCGGCCTGGATGTAGTAGGTCTTCCCGAGCGTGAGCGCCTGGGTGACCCGCGAGGTCTTGTGGATCGCGAGCTGGTCGTTGCACGCCCGCTCCACGAGGCCGCCGAACCCGCTGCCCGTCTGTTCCCAGAGCGCGATCAGCGTGTTGTAGCTGCTGTCGTAGGTGTTGATCTTGACGTGGCTCTGTGTGGCGACGCTCGGCGTGTACTTCCACCAAAGGGTCTTGCCGAAGCCCTTGCCGGCCGCGCAGCTGGGTCCCGGCTCGCCCGCGGGCGACTCGGTGGTCGCGGCGGTCGAGTCGCAGGAGTCCCCGTGGTCGAGGCCGGCGACCTCGAGGGCGTCGGCGAAGTTGTCGTTGGTGCACGCCGCGGCCCGCGCCGGCGACCCCAGCAGCCCGGCGAACATGACCACGACGAGAGCGATCAGGATGAAGCGTCTCACGTGTCCCCCCAAGTCCTCTACGACGACGGATGCGGCCGCGTTCAGTGCTAGGTTTGCTACGGACAGTGTGAGCGCGAATACTACCCGCGTTCGTCCCGGATTGTCCATGGGTCCAAGAGCCCCACCGATCATGACCTGCGCCAGGTTTGCTCTTCCGGAGCCGGCCGCTAATGCTGTGCGCCTATGAGCACCGTGCGAACGGATCTGCGCCACGACCCGGCCGAGCTCGACGCCAAGACCAGGAACATCCTCTACCACGACTGGGAGGCCACCCAGTACGACGACAAGTGGTCGATCTCGTTCGACGAGCGCTGCATCTCGTACGCGAAGGAGAAGTTCACCAAGGTCGCGCCGGTCCGCAAGTACGACAAGGTTCTTGAGATCGGTTGCGGGACGGGGTTCTTCATCGTCAATCTCTGGCAGGCGGGGCTCGTCCGTCAGGCGTTCGCGACCGACATCTCTCCCGGCATGGTCGAGGTCTGCAAGCGCAACGCACGCCTGGTAGGGCTCAAGAACCTCGAGGGGAGGGACGCGGACGCGGAGGCGCTGCCGTACAAGACCGGCTCATTCGATCTGGTCGTGGGGCACGCGGTACTCCACCACCTCCCCGACGTGCCGGCGGCGCTCGCCGAGTGCTACCGGGTGCTGAAGCCGGGCGGGGTGCTCGTCATCGCGGGCGAGCCCACCCGCATCGGCCACGCGGTCAACAAGGTCGCGCGGCGGGCGACGGCCACCGCGTTCAAAGCGATCGGGCGCGTACGGCCCGGTCTCGTGAACCCCGATCGCGCCGTCACGCAGCACGACGATCCCGCCGCCGCCCTGGAGCGACACGTCGATCTGCACGAGTTCCACCCGCACATGGTGGAGGGGTGGCTGCGCGACGCCGGCTTCGGCTCGCTCCGGATACGCACCGAGGAGTTCGTGTCGGGCTTCTTCGGCTGGAGCGTGCGGACCGTCGAGGCGCTGGCCGCTCCCGGCCTGCTCGGCGAGCGGTGGGCGTACTGGGCGTACCGGAACTACCTGCGGTTGTACCGGCTGGACGACGCGGTGACGCGCCACCTCGTGCCCAAGCCCCTGTTCTACAACCTGCTCTTCTATGCGGAGAAGCCTTCGGCGGCGCGGTAATCTCGCACCCGATGGAGGACCCGAGACCGTTCGTCGCTGAGGCCGACGCGGGCCCCGAGCCCGTCGTCCCCGAAGCCGCCGAAGTCATCCCCGCCAGCGGGCCGGAGCTCGCGCCGGTTCCGCCGCCCCCCGCGCTCGGGCGCTCGTTCCCGGTCCGGGTCGGGCGGACGCTGCGTTTCATCTGGTCGCACCGGCTCTACACCTGGCGATACTGGGTCCTCGGGATCCGGTTCCTGAGATTCAAGATCACGCACCCCCACATCAAGACCGAGGGCTTCGTGTTCCTCGGGCCGAAGGTAGAGGTGTACGCGCGTCGCGGCTACGGACGGCTGACCCTCGGGCGATGGGTCTGGATCGGCAAGGGGAACGCGATCCGTTGCCACGAAGGGAATCTGCGCATCGGCAACAAAGTGGTGTTCGGAGCCAAGAACACGATCAACTGCTACCTCGACATCGACATCGGAGACGACTGCATCTTCGCGGACTGGATCTACGTCTGCGACTTCGACCACAAGTACGAAGACCTCAACGTGACGATCAAGAAGCAGGGGATCGTGAAATCGCCGGTGGTGATCGGGCGCGACTGCTGGATCGGGGAGAAATCGACGATCCTCCGAGGCGTGACGGTCGGTGAGGGCTCGGTCGTGGCATCGCACGCGCTCGTCAACCGCGACGTCCCGCCGCGGTCGATCGTGGGCGGGGTCCCGGCGAAGGTCCTCAAGACGCGGGTCGGCACCGGGCAACGCGGAACCTGATCGAGCCACAGCGAGCGATGGCGTACATCTCCGAGGCGTACAAGTTCCTGTTCGTGATGTCCCCGAGGACGGGCTGCACTTCGATCGCGTACGGGATCCTCGTTCCGCATCTGAAGGTCGCGCGGGTGCCGTGGAAGGACATCCTCGACGAGAACGGCCGGCTGCTCGTCGACTCGAAGCACAGCACGCTGGCCGACCTCCTCGACTACGGGTTGATCGCCAAGGAGAAGCCGGCGCAGCTCTTCAAGTTCTGCGCGGTGCGGAACCCGTTCGACTCGCTGGTGTCCCTGTACGTGAAGAACAAGACGACCTACGCCGAGCTGGTCGACGACAAGGATTCGTTCCTTCACCGGAAGCCGCGCGCGCTCGAGGACGTCCGGAGGTCGGCCGACATGAGCTTCAGCGAATGGGTGACCGAGCGGTACACGCATCCGAGCCGGGTCCGTCCGTGGCGAAGCGGTGAGCGCGTCCCCGTCCGGCCGCAGCACATGTACGGACGCTACCTCGCCGGCATGGATCACGTGATGCAGTTCGAGCGGCTCCACGAGGATCTCGACGAGGTGTTGCGGAAGCTCGGTGCGCCGACCGGCCTCGAGATGCCGAACCTTAATCCCACCCCACGCGACAAGGACTACCGGTCGTACTACACGGATGCGGCGCGCAAGCTCGTCGAGCAGGTCTTCCGGCCCGACATGGAGCGGTTCGGCTATCGGTTCTGAGGCGAGCCGTTACCGCCTGGTGTGGGTGCCGAGCCAGATGAATCCGATGAGGGCCAGCGCGAGGAAGCCCGCGGACGCGGCGAAGATGGCGGGGATCTCCGTGCTGCCGGGAGGGCAGATCGTGTGGTCGCCCTTGAGGCAGATGCCGGCTAGGAAGGCGATCATCTCTACGATTGTCGCCCGCGCCGGCCGGGCGCTTGAGGAGCCCGGAGTCCCGACTTCCGGCCGGGGTCCTAGCCTGCGGGTTCGCCGGCCAGCCCGAGGATCTCGGACCGGCCGAGGATGACGCGGAGCGGAGCGCGCTCCTCGCGCCGGTGGGTCCGGCGGAGGCGGCGCTCTTCGCGGATCGCCCGCTCGTAGACGTCCACCGTCCGATCGGCGATGGACGTCCAAGAGAACTGGTCGTTGAGCATCCGCCGCGCGTCCAAGGTGAGGCGCCGGTCGAGCCGCGCGTCGGTGAGCAAGCGCAGGATCGCGCCGGCGAGCGAGGCGGGGTCGCCGGGCTCGAATCGCAACCCCGTCGCGTCGTGCACGACGAGCTCGCGCAGGCCGCCGGTGTCGGCGGCGATACACGGCGTGCCGGCGGCCATAGTCTCGAGCGCGACCATGCCGAACGGCTCGTACAAGGACGGCACCACGGCGAGGTCGGCCGCGGCATAGAACATGGCCAGCTCCTCGTCGGGAACGAAGCCGAGGAACTCGACGCGCCCGTCGAGGCCGTCGCGCTCGACGTGCTCGCGCAACGCCTGCTCGTGCGTGCCGACGCCGGCCACGAAGAAGCGGACCGGAACCTGCTGGTCTACGAGCGGCAGCGCGTCGAGGACCGTCTGCACGCCCTTCTCGTACTCGAGGCGTCCGGCGAAGAAGATCATCTTCTCGCCGTCGGCGAGGCGCTCGGCGCGGAACTCCTCGATCCCATCGGGCTTGTGCACCGCGTCCAGATCGACGCCGTTCGAGATCACGTCGAGTTTGTCCGCGGGGAGCTGGAAGATCTCCTGGATCTGGTCGTGCATGTAGCGCGAGCAGGTGATCGTGCGGCGTGACTCGTAGGTGAGCCACCACTCGATCTGGTGGATCAGCTTGTTCATCGGGCCCGGGAGGTACCCCTGATGGCGGCCGTACTCGGTCGCGTGGACGGTCGACACGAGGGGAAGGTCGAAGAGGTTCTTCACTCCCGCGGCCGCGTATCCGACGAGCCAGTCGTGCGCGTGGACGAGATCGACCTCCTCCTCGAGCAGGATCTTGGTCGCCCGCTCGAGGACGCCCACGTTGAACTGCATCACCCAGGGGATCAGCTCGTCGAAGGGAACCATCGGCGGGTATTCGCCGACGCGAACGACGTGGACGCCGTCGATCTCTTCCTCGGGCGGCGCGTCCGGGTGATCTCGGGTGACCACGTGGACGGTGTGCCCGGCCTCGGCGAGGGCGAGCGACAGTCGGTGGACGTGCTTCCCCAAGCCGCCGACGATGCGCGGCGGGTACTCCCACGAAAGGATGAGGATCCGCATGAGCCAGCCCCTGAGGTCGGCGAATCCTTTCACGCGCGTCCACTACCGGGCAAAACGGTGATCGTTCCGCGGCGAGTCGCTATCGAGAGTCGCCCTGAATATCCTTTCGAGATTCGGCTCGTAGGGGGGTCTCCTGAGCAGGTTGAAGATCGGATGGCGGCCGGTGTGGTTCGGCGCACTCGTCGGCTTGCTTTTCGGCTTCGGAGGCGGCGCCGGTACCGCGATCCTCGCGGAGGCCGGGCGGCCGCAAACCCGAGCCGTAGCCCTTCTGCCGCCGAATGTCGGGGCCGCTCCCACGACGATGCCTTCCGCCAAGACCACCGCGAAGCCGACCCCGGTGCCGGTCAAGAAGTCGGTCGTCGCTCCGTCATTCCTCGCCAGCTCCGGGCCCGCGCAGCCGAGCAAGACCTGCGGGACGCCGGGTGCGAAGCTGGTTCGGTTCCGGGTTCTGGTCGAGGACGGGCTGGCTACCACGCCGTCGCGGTTCGTGGAGGACTTGCTGTCGGTGCTCTGCGACGAGCGCTCGTGGATCGGGAGCGGCAAGGTCCGGTTCCGATACGACCCGAACGGCTCGCTGCTGGTCGGTCTGCGCAAGCCGGCCTCGGCGGAGAAGCGCTGCATGCAGCTGATCGGGCTGAGCGTGAACTACTACTACTCGTGCGCCGGCTCCAAAGAGGTCGTGCTCAACTCCGACCGATGGTTCAAGGGGTCGGACCATTGGCCCGGAGCGGTGCCCGTCTACCGGCAGATGCTCGTCAACCACGAGATCGGCCACACGCTCGGCCAGCATCACCGCGGATGCTCGAAGGACGGGGCGTACGCGCCGGTGATGATGCAGCAGTCCAAGGGCATGACCACGAACGGCAATACGTGCAAGCCGAACCCCTGGCCGAGGCCTTACGAGCTGAACGCGCTGTAGCTGAGGTCCGGGAACGCATTGTCGATCTCGGCCAGCTCCGCGGTGAGGCGATCGAGCGGCGCGGCCGGCATCCGTCGGAGCAGCGCGTCGGCGAGCCGCGACCAGCGCTCCCGGTGGCCCTCGAAGCGCTCGCGCGCGTAGCCGGCGTTCTTCCCGCGCAGCACCATGAACGGCCAGTCGCTCGATTGGAGCAGGAAGAGCTCGCGGGCGAGCTGTGACATCGCGCGTCCCTGAGAGGGGCCCGGCTCGGCGAACTTGCGAGCGAGGCGCACGGTCTCCGACTCGGTCTCGGCGAGCACCCGCCACATGTCCTCGGTCTCCGGGGCGACCCACGAGCGGAGGTCCTTGCGGAAACCCCACGAGCCCTCAGCCAGTTCCACGGAGCGCTCGGGCGGCACTTCCTCGAGGGCACGGCCGAGCGACATCGGCCTGATGCGCGGGTGGCCCTCGAGCAGGGCGTAGACCTTCTCGAGGAACGCCGGGCCCTCGAACCACCAGTGGCCGAAGAGCTCGGTGTCGTAGCACGCCACCACGATGCCCTCTGCGCCGGTGCGTTCCTCGTGCTCGGTCAACGACCGATCGACGAGGGCGACGAAATCCTCGGCGTCCTTGGCGGCTCTTTCGGCTCCGCGGGCCGGGTCGTACGGCTTCTTGCCTGCGATCGGCGTGTGGACCGATGTCACGCGCCAGTTCTTGAATCCGGCCGTCATGTCGTAGGCGAAGTATTCGCGGTACCACTTGTTGCCCGGGTAGCCGCCCGTCGGAGACCAGACGCGGTAGGTGACGTCGAGGTTGCGCGCGAACGCGGCGACGTTGCTCGCGCCGATCCGGCGCGGACGGAACGTGGCGTCAGGACCGTCGCTCCGCAGCATCGTCGGACCGTCCACGACGACGTGCGTGACGCCCGCCTCCTCGAGGAGCTCCTCGATCCCGAGGCCCGGCCGGTAAGCACACTCCGGGAGCCACATCCCGCGGGGACGCACCCCGAAGTGACGCTCGAGCTCGGCCACGCCGTGGAAGACCTGCGCGCGCATGATGCTCGGCTCGCCGATCTCGGGCAGGACCGGGTGCGAGGCGGGTCCTCCGGCGATCTCGATGACGCCGGCGCGCTCGAGCGCCCCGAAGGCGCCGGCGATGCCGTTCGGGAGCGATTCCAGCCGGGCAAGCTGGCGGCGCGCGTGGCGCGCGTAGAACGCGGCGATGTCTTTGAACTCCTCGGTGTAGACGTCGTTGTAGTTGGCGACCTGCCACCAGGCGCGCAGCTCGTACCGGCCGAGGTACAGGGCAAGTTCGCGGAGCATGTAGGGGTCTTGGAGTTGGTGCGCGATCAGCGGCGTGATGCCGACGGTCAGCGCCGGATCGCCGTCGTTCCGTTCGGCGATGCGCTCGAGCGTGGAGAGCATCGGCAGGTAGCTCTCGGTCGCGGCTTGGTGGAAGAAGTCCTCACCGGACGGCCAGACGCCGTTGCGCCGCACATACGGTAGATGCGTGTGAAGGACGAGCGAGAAGACGCCCACGGGCCGCCGCTACCGACGGCGCGCGACGGCGACCAGGTCCAGCGAGCGCTCCACGTGCTTCTGGCTGATCCGGAAGTCACGTGGTTTGACCGCTGCAACGACCCGGCGGAGCCAGGCCGGCCACTCCGGGGCCGGCTGGGCGATGAGCCGCTCGGGAATGCTGCTGCGCATGCCGCTTTCGACCAGGGACAGGCGCCACTTGTGGAACGTGCCGCCGAGCATCTGGACGTCGAAGCTCTCCTCGAGCACGCCGCGAAGCTCCTCGGGAGCGAACTCGACGGTGTGGAATGGGTTGCGGACGCCTTCAGGGGAGAACGTGAGCCGGTTCGGTGTGGACAGCACGAGGAGACCACCCGGTCGAAGCACGTGCGCGCATTCGGTCGCGAACCCGCGCGGGCTCTGGAGGTGCTCGATCACCTGGAACGACACGATCGCATCGAACGATCCTTCCGGGAACGCAAGCGTCGAGAGGTCGCCGGCCTCGAAGCGCACGTTCGGATAGCGCTCGGACGCGTGGTCGATCACATCGCTCTCGAGGTCGATGCCGAGGACTTTGGAGGCCCGTCCGGCGAGGATCGAGGCGCCGTACCCTTCGCCGCACCCGGCGTCGAGGACGTCCATATCCGCGACGCGTTCGGCGGCGAACCGGTACGCGACGACGTGCCGTTGGAACCAGTAATTCTCCTCGGGGATGCCGGGCAGCGTCCGCTCACCGGTGATTATGAGCCTGGCCGGGGTCCGTGCGATCTCTTCCACAGCGTGCGGATGGTAGCGGGCCGGCCTTTGCCGAGCCATTTCCGGCCGCGAGGCGCGGAAGCGGTGCGTCCGTAGAATAGGCGCCGTGGCTCGCCCCTGGGATCAGGTTTCCTCCAAGGACAATCGGCGCTCGCAGGATCAATTGCTGCGCCAAACCCTGCTTCAGATGCAGCTGGCGCATGTGCCCACGGCCCGTGCGCGGCTGCTCGCAGCGGGCCTCGACGCGCGCACGTTCAAGGGGCTCGACGAGCTGACCAAGATCCCGACGGCGACGCGGGCGGAGGTCCTCGACCCCGTGCGAAACCCGGAGGGCGCCCGTGGGCTCGTCCTGCAGGGCACCGCGGAGGGCGTTCGCCGGTTCAGCGACCGCAGCACGTTGAGACGGGTCGCGACGGCCCGGCTTCTCGGCGGCGAGGACGTCCAGCAGCTCGCCATCGAGGCGGCGTCCCGGCCGATCCACCAGCACCTCGCGTTCGGGCCCGGCGGCCCGATCCCGATCGCGTACACCCGGGACGACCTGGATCTGTTCGCGCGTGCCGGCTCACGGCTCGCGGCGCTCACCGGCATCGACCGCGAGGATCGGCTTCTCAACCTGATCCCGTTCGGCCCGACGCTCGACTTCTGGGGCGTCTTCTACATGGCCCACGGGGTCGGGATGAGCGCGGTCCATTCGCGACGCGAGGGCGGCGACATCGTTCGCGCTTTGGTCGCGTTCGACGCGATGCGCCCGACGGCGATCGCTATCCCCGCGGACGAGGTGGGGGAATTCCCGGAAGCCGCCCGGAGCGCCGGCCTCGATCTGAGCGAGATCCGAGCCTTGCTCGTGGTCGGACGCTCGCTGACCAAAGCCGAGCGGGAGCAACTCGGCGAAGCGCTCCTAGCGGCCGGAGCGACCGACGCTCGCATCGCCGCGGCGTACGGCCCGGCGGAAGGCCGCGTCCTTTGGGGCGAGTGCGCGGTCCCGGTCGGAAAATCCGAGACCTTCGGGTTCCACACGTACCCCGATCTCGAGTTGGTCGAGGTCCTTTCGCCGGACACGGCTCAGTCGCTCGGCGAGCAGACGCCCGGCGAGATCACGATCACCCCGCTCGGCTTCCGCGGCGGCGGTGTGCCGCGCTGGCGCTCCGGCGATCTTGCGCTCGGCGGCGTCACGAGCCAGCCGTGTCCCAACTGTGGACGCACCGTCCCCCGTGTCGGGCCGAGCGTGCGCCGGAACGCGTGGCAGCGCCGGGTCCGGCTCAACGGCCGCGCGGTCCGCTTCGACTTCCGCTACGCGGCGGCCTCGGCGGTCCCGAGGGCGCTGGAGTTCCAGGTCGAGCTCATCGCAGGAGACGAAAGCATGCTTTTCGTCTACATCCGCCCACGGACGGACGACCCGTCGCCGTTGATCGAGCTCTTCGAGGAACTCGAGCGCTGGGGCACGGCTCCCACACAGATCGTCCTCGCGACCGAGGAAGAGCTCCGGCAACGTCTGGACGCCAATGAGGGCTTGTTCCGCCGGTTCGCCGAACGCTAAAGGACGTCGGGCCAGCGGACGAGACCTCGCTTAGGACTCCATCGCGGAGACGGGTGACAGGGGCGCGGGGCTGGAGGTTCGATGAGTTCGGTGCGTAGCCGCCGGCTGGCGGTTCTTCTGGTCGGGACCATCGCTGCGGTCATGCTCGCCGCACCCGCGGCGCTGGCAGCGTCGATAACCGTGACCGATCTCACGCAGCCCGGGTTCCTCATCGGGACCGAGGTCCGAAAAGCGGTCTTCGGCATCAATATGACCGATTCCGGTGGCACCGCGACGTTCGATGGTCTCTCGGTGCGGCTCGCGGACGTCGGTGGGGACGGGGACTTCGACCTCACGACGCTCGAAGATCTCCAGGCGAGTCCGGCCGGGGTGGCGGTCTATCGAGACGACGGCGCGGTGAACGACGTGCTCGACGGCGACGACGACCTGGTCAGCACGTTCGGCCACGACGGAGCCGGAGGCGTTACGGTCGGAGTCTCTTCGACGATCCCGGCCGCAGCCGAAGGGTCCTACACGTACTTCCTGGCGGTCGAGACCTCTAGCCTGGTCGAGGAAGCGGACGACTTCACCGTGGGGATTCCCAGCATTCTCCTCGGATGCGCGTTCGAGACGACTCCGGCGACTTCCGTTCTGGCGTGCCCCGCCCCCGATACAACAGAGACCATCACCGCCGAGACAAGCGCGCCGACCGCTCAATTGACCGCGACCCCTTCGACGCAGACCGGCAACGTCGTGTGGACCTTCAGCGAGGAGGTCGTCGGAGTAACGGAAGACAACGTGGTACTACGAGCAGACGGGGCGGGCGCGAACCTCAGCTCCGCGGTCACCCCCGGCCCGACGACTCCCACGTTGACGGCAACGATCGACCCCGACGCCCCGTTGACGCCCGGGGCCCCCTACGACACGTTCGTCAACCCTACCGGAGCGCCTTCGCTCGTAACCGACGAGGCCGGCAATCCCGTCGCCACTACGCAGGCCGACTTCACCCAGGCCGACATCGGATTCACTCCCGGCGTGGTCCGCGGGAACGTGTGGTTCCTGAACGATGATTTCGATGCGACGCATGATGTGACGTTCGCGTTCGGGCGGTCGACTGATTTCCCGGTGGTCGGGGATTGGGATAACGACGGCGTTTTCACGCCGGGGGTTGTTCGGGGGAACGTGTGGTTCCTGAACGATGATTTCGATGCGACGCATGATGTGACGTTCG
>JBBDRM010000161.1:0-3426 GCA_040905475.1 Actinomycetota bacterium | reverse complement strand
CGTTCGGCGCCGCGACCGACTACCCCGTGGTGGGCGACTGGGACGGCCCGTAAACGCCGCAGCAGTGCCGGACCGGAGATGCGTCTGGCTTCGAGATCTCGCGGCCGGATCCCATCCGTCCCGTTTCGTCTCGAAGCTCGGTCCGCTCAGGACGTTCCGACTTGCCGCCGATAGCAACCGGAGGCCGTCGGATGTGATAGGGGTTGTCGCTCATGGTTCGTGTGCGCGTTGTTTCCCTTGCTCTCCTTGTTGCGCTCGGCGTCGTCGGCATCCCTGGTCCGACGTCCGCCGCCGGGCGCACGCCGGCGACGGTTCAACGTGACGTCGTCGTCGAGCGCGGCTCGTTCACGCCGGCGGCGAACACCGGCGTGTGGTTCCAGCGGAGCTTCCCGGAGCTTCCGATCAACGCGAACCTCATCGCGTTCTCGTTCCGTTCTTCCGACGACCACGAGCGGCTCGAAGAGCTGATCGTCGAGGCGCGCTTCCGCGGCGCAGATGGCTGGTCGGGGTGGGAAGTCCTGACGATCGAACCCGACGAGGCGCCGGACCGGGCCGAAGCGCGGTTCGCGTCGGAGCGCGTGTTCGCAGGCCCGATCTGGGTTGGGACCGCCGACGCCCTGGAGCTGCGGTACGCGTCGCCCGCGGGAGGTGCGACCGTCGGGAACCTCCGTCTCCACCTGATCAACACGCTCGGAAACGCGAGTAACCCGAACCTCTTCCAGAAGATCGTGGGATCGGTCTCGAGCTTCCTCCGGGGCTCGAAAGCCCATGCGATGATGGTCCAGCCTGCGATCATCACCCGAGCTCAGTGGGGGGCCAACGAGAGCATCCGGGAGTGCTGCCCCCGGTACGCCCCGGTGGTCAATATGGCGTTCGTCCACCACACCGCCGGGTCAAACTCCTATGCCAAGTCCGAATCACCCGCGGTCGTGAGAAGCATCTACGCCTATCACGTGAAGAATCGAGGCTGGAGCGACATCGGGTACAACTTCCTCGTCGACAAGTACGGGCAGGTCTTCGAGGGACGCTACGGCGGCATGACCCTGCCGGTGATCGGCGCCCACGTGAAGGGCTTCAACACCGGCAGCACCGGGATCTCGCTCATGGGGACCTTCACGAGCAGCTCACCCACGTCGTCGATGGTCTCGGCGCTCAAGAACCTCCTCGCCTGGAAGCTCGACGTCCATCATGTGCCGCCGACCGGCACGGTCGTGATGACCTCGGGCGGAAGCGACCTGTATCCCGTCGGGACGAAGAAGACGTTCAACCGGATCTCCGGTCACAAGGACGGCCAGCAGACGTCCTGTCCCGGCTCCAAGGTCTACAGCCTTCTGCCGTCGATCCGAACCGCGGTCTCGGGGATCGGTCTCCCGAAGCTGTATCTGCCCGCGACGAACACGGTAACGCTGACTCCGGACGGTGACGGCGTGAACGATACGGTCACCCTGACGGGTTCCTTCACGACGACGGTAACGTGGACCGCGCAGTACCGAACCGAAGCTGGCACGGTCCTCAAGTCCGCAACCGGAACGGGCCCGTCGCTCTCGGTGCCGTGGAACGGCCGGGACGGGGACGGGAATATCGCACCGCCCGGAAAGATCGTTTGGTCGATCTCCGGGGCGAACGGTGCCGGCGCTCCGGTGCGGCCGGCGACCGGAAGCTTCGCGCTCGTGCTGCCGCATCGCGTCGCCGGCGACTGGGATGGCGACGGCGTCGACACGCCCGGCACGGTCATCGGCAACAAGTGGTCTCTCCACAACGACTTCGACGGGACGCCCGACGTGGTCTTCTCCTACGGGCAGCCGACCGATCGTCCGGTAGCCGGCGACTGGAACGGCGACGGCAAGGCCTCACCCGGGATCATCCGAGGGAACATCTGGTACCTGAACAACGGCACCGACCCGATCCACGACATCTCGTTCGCGTACGGCTGGCCGACCGATCGTTCGATCGTTGGCGACTGGGACGGGGACGGCGACGATACCGGCGGCATCATCCGCGGCAACGTCTGGTACCTGAACGACAACTTCGACGCGTGGCACGACGGCGCGATCTTCGGCTACGGGGCCGCCACCGATCTCGCGCTCGCCGGCGACTGGGACGGCGACGGCAAGGACACCGCCGGGGTGGTGCGGGCGAACGTCTGGTACCTGAACAACGATCGGGACGGCGACCACGACATGCCGTCGTTCTCGCTCGGGATCGCCTCGGACGGCCTCGCAGTCGGGGACTGGACCGAGAGCGGCTTCGACGCCCCGGGGATATTCCACGAACCGATGTGGCTCCTGCTCGACGAGAATGCGGCGGTCGATCCTGCGATCGAGTTCGAAGATCTCGGCTGAGGCACTCGCCGGCCACTGCTAGGCTGGCGGGGATGAACGTTCGATCGACCGTCTACCTCGATCACGCAGCCACGACTCCGCTTTCCGACGCGGCGCGTGCCGCGATGCTGCCCTACCTCGAGGACCGCTTCGGCAACGCCTCTTCGGCGCACGCGCCGGGCCGTGAAGCCCGCAAAGGCGTCGACGAAGCGCGCGAGAAGGTCGCTGCGACCGTCGGTGCCCGGCCGGACGAGGTTGTGTTCACTTCGGGCGGGACCGAGGCGGACAACCTGGCGATTAAGGGCGCCGCGTGGCACGGGCGCGAGCAGGGCCGCGATGGGGTCGTCGTCACCGCGATCGAGCATCACGCCGTGCTCGATCCGGCGCGCTGGCTCGCGCGCCAGGGGTTCCGCGTGCGCGAGGTCCCGGTCGATGCGCACGGCGTGGTGCGACTCGACGCGCTGGAGGCCGCCGTCGACGACAGGACCGCGGTCGTGAGCGTGATGTGGGCCAACAACGAGGTCGGAACGATCCAGCCGGTCACGGAGTGCGCCCGCATCGCGCGCGAGGCCGGCGCGGTCTTCCACACCGACGCCGTTCAGGCGGTGCCGTGGCTGAGCGTGGATGCGAGCGTCGCCGATCTGCTCACGATCTCCGCGCACAAGCACGGCGGTCCGAAGGGCGTCGGCGCACTCGTCGTTCGTCGCGGGGTCAAGGTGCAGCCGTTGATGCACGGCGGCGGCCAGGAGCGCGAGATCCGCTCGGGGACCTACAACGTCGCCGGCATCGTCGGGTTCGGCGCTGCGGCCGAGGAGACGGCCGCGCACCACGAGCGCTGGTCGGTCGTCGTGGGTCCGCTCCGCAACCGGCTCCAAGAAAAACTCATCGCTTCGATCACCCGGGTCCACGTCAACGGGCATCCGGCCCAGCGCCTCCCGAACAACCTCCACGTGTGTATCGAGGGGATCGACGGTGAGACGTTGATCCTGCTCCTCGACGCAGAAGGGGTCGCGGCATCGCAGGGGTCGGCGTGCTCCTCGGGTGCGGCCGAGCCGAGCTTCGTGCTCGCGGCGCTCGGCGTCCCGCCGGAGCTCGCGCGCGGAAC
>JBBDRM010000160.1 GCA_040905475.1 Actinomycetota bacterium | reverse complement strand
CCGGTGGCGAGCCGCGGAAGCGTGGAGCTCGGGCGGCGCGTCGCGGCGGAGAAGCGCGGTGAGGCGCGTGTCGACGACGACGCGATCGCCGAGCGCGAGCGGCGCACCGCCACGGACCGTCAGGAGGACCCGCTCGCGGACCCCGTAGGTGCGGCCGTCGATCTCTGCCTGGTTCACCCCGACGGTCATGCGCGTCTCACCGGCGCCGAGCTCGAGCGGGTCGTCGAGCACCTGCCCGTGCAGGACGGCGTCGGCTCCCGTCCTCGCGCCCATCGTGAGCGCACCGCGGTCCAGGCCGGCGATCCGCAACCCCGCCAGGGTGAACCCGAGGGCGAGCGCGGCGGCGCACACGACGAGGCCTCGACGATGGCGCGAGGCGGCCACGATCAAGCCCACGGCCCCGATGAGGCCGGCGGCGATCGCCGCGGCCGGCGGCGGATGCAGACGCTCGGCCGCAACGACACCGGCAACGAACGCGACGGCCAGCGCGTACAGGCGGGGAGCCGGATGCGCGAGCGCGCTCACACGGTCACGTGATCCTCGATCGATTCGAACTTCTTCTCGCCGATGCCTTCGACCTTGAGGAGATCGCGCACCGTCTTGAATGGGCCGTGTTGGGTCCGGTAGTCGACGATGCGTTGGGCGATCACCTCGCCGATGCCGGGTAGCTCCTCGAGCTGGCTTACGGTCGCGGTGTTGATGTTGACCTTGCCCGAGGCGTCGGCCGGTCCTCCTCCTCCGCCCGGGACCGCGCCGTCCGGAGGGGCCGCCGCCATCGGCGGCATCTCACCCTTGCGCGGGATGTAAACGCGCTCCCCGTCGGTCAGCGGCCGGGCGAGGTTGATGGACGAGAGGTCGGCGTCGGGCTTGGCCCCGCCGGCCGCGGCGATCCCGTCGATGACCCTCGCTCCGCCGGCCAGCTCGTAGACGCCGGGCCGTACGACGGCGCCGGCCATGTGGACGAAGAGGCCGGCACCCGCGCCCGGGCTGGTGGACGCATCGACCGAGGCCGCCGGGACCGGCGACGCGACCGAGTCCGGCGCCGGCTTGGGCAGCGACCGGGCGTACGCGAATGCCGCGCCGGCCACGATCGCGAGACAGAGGACGCCGAGCGCCATCGTCTCGCGTGGCCGGAACTCGAGCAGGTCGATGACGCGCCTGCGCCACGAGGGCACGGCGTCGTCGAGGATCGTCGGCTGATCGACGGGCACGCGTCATCGCGGGAAGGTTCTTCGCGAGGAGGTCACCGAGGAAGAGGTCGCGAGCGTATCAGTGCTCGCGCCCCGCACCCAGTCCGGGCAGAACGCGCAGAACCGCTCAGGGCTCGACGCCGAGCGCCTTCATCGCACGGCCGAGCGAGCGCGCCGCCGCGCGGAACCCCTTCCAGTGATCCGGCCGCTCGAGCGCGTTGCGCATCGAGAAGCCGTCGGGTTTCAGCCGCTTGTCCTCGACCTCTTTCCAATCGATGGGCACGGCAACCGGAGCGCCGGCCAACGGACGGACGCTGTACGGAGCGACCGCGGTTGCCCCGAACCCGTTCCGATGCACGTCGGCGAAGATCCGGCTCCCGCGCTTCGCCTTGTAGAACTCCAGTGTCAGCAGATCCGGGTGCGCATCGATCGCGCGCTGCGCGACCCGCGTGGCGACCTCGTGGACGACGTCGAAGGAGACGTTCGGCCGGATCGGCGCCGCGACGTGGAGCCCGCGAGACCCGGTCACCTTCACGAACGGGACGAGGCCGACTTCCTCGAAGAGCGAGCGGAAGATCAGCGCGGCGTCGCGGACCTCCGAGAAGTCCTCCGTCGTCGGATCGAGATCGACGATCATCATGTCCGGCTCGTACGGCTTCTGGTGGGTGCTGAGCCAGACGTGCTGGGTGATCGACCCTTGCTGCGCGAGGTACGCGAGCGTCGCCGCGTCGTTCGCGAGCACATAGGTAACCGTCCCGCCTTTCTTCGGCTGCTCCGAACGCGCGATCCAATCGGGGAAGTACTTGGGGATGTTCTTGTGCATGATCCCCTCGGCCTTGATCCCGTCCGGGTAGCGCTGCATCGTCAGCGGGCGGTTCTTGACGTGCGGCAGCATCTTCGGCGCTGCGGCGGCGTAGTACTCGATCAGATCTCCTTTGGTGATCCCGTCGTCGGGGAACAGGACCTTGTCCCGGTTCGTCACCGAGATCGTGCGTTTCCCGACGCGGATGGAGTCGCTCATCCGGCCGGCCGCTCGCGGACGACGTCTGCCGGCCGTTTGTCCGTGCGGACCCCGAGGAATCGCGGATGCCGGAGCTTGCCGTCGCGGGTCCATTCGCTGAACCCCACCTGCACGACGAGCTTCGGACGGACGAAATGCTCGCCCTTCATCGCGCGCGGATGGCCCGCGAATGGAGAGCGATCCGTCGAGAGCTTCCCGAGCTTCGCCGCGAGGTCCGTGAGCGTCCGCTCATTGAAGCCGGTGCCGACCTCGCCGCCGTGACGGAGCTTCCCATCCTCGTGGTAGCCGATCATCAACGCTCCGAAGCCCGAGCGGCCGCCCTTCGGGTCCGTGTAACCGCCGACGACGAACTCTTGCTCGAGCACGCACTTGAGCTTGAGCCAATCCTTGGACCGGCCGCCTCGGTACGGCGCATCGGTGCGCTTGGCGATGACTCCTTCCCATCCCGATTCACACGCCTCAGACCGAAGCTGCTCCGCATCGCCGGATCGCGTGGCCGTGCGGCGGAGCGTCCCGTTCAGCCGCATCGCGCTCAACACGTGTCGCCGCTCGAGCAGCGGCAGCCCCCGGACGTCCTCCCCGTCGAACGAAAGCACGTCGAACACGTAGTAGCGCAGCGTCGTGCGTGACGACCGCTGTTGGAGGGGCTCGAAGCCGCCGATCCGTCCGCGCTCGAGCGCGACTACCTCGCCGTCGAGAACGAACCGCCGTTCCGACAGCGACTCGAGCGACGCGACGACCGACGGGAACGAATCCTCGAGCGGAAGCTTGTTGCGTGAATAGAGGCGAACCGCATCGTCTTCGCGGTATGAGATGGCGCGGATCCCGTCGAGCTTCCGCTCGAAGACCCACCCGCTGCTGTCGGCGAGCGAGTCCACGAGCGTCGCCAGCATCGGGTCCATCCAGCCGGCGACCTTGGTGGTCGGTATGCGCTTACCCCTCATCCGGCGGCGACCTGCTCGACCGTGCGGCCGGTTACGACCGACTCCGGCCGGTCGGCGGCGATATCGATCGTTCGATCCGCGTATTCGTCATTGCCTTTGATCAGCAGCCAGTCCTTACCGTCCATCCGGCGCAAGGTGAACCGGCCGCGGAGCTTCTTTCCGTGGAGCTCGAACGTGAAGGTCCCCTTGACGATCGCGCGCGCCGGAGGGTCGTCGGAGCGGTTCTCGTACCAGCCTCGGTCCCAGATGATCACGCTGCCTCCGCCATATTCACCCTCGGGGATCACACCCTCGAAGCGGTTGTAGGCGATCGGATGATCCTCGGTCATGACGGCGAGGCGCTTGTGCGTCGGGTTGAGCGAAGGCCCCTTCGGCACGGCCCAGGACTTCATCACGCCGCCGACCTCGAGCCGGACGTCGTAGTGGAGCCGTGACGCGTCGTGTTTCTGGACGACGTAGCGAAGGTGCTTGGCCGGCTTGGCGCGACGTGGGCCGGGCTCGGGAGTGCGCGCGAAGTCGCGCTTGCGCCTGTAGGTGGAGAGCTCGCCCATGCTCTGTCCCTGCCCCGGCATGTCTCGCTCGAAACGCTTAGCGCTCAAGGCTGTCGACGAACGCCGCGATGTCGGCCGCGACCCGTTCGGGTTCCTCCCAGTAGAAGGAATGCCCAGCGCCCTCGTAGACGATCAGCCGCGCGTCCGGGATCGCCGCGGTCATCGCCTCCTGGTCGCTCCAAGAAAGGATCGAGTCCTGATCGCCCCACACGACGAGTGTCGGGGCGGCGATGCGGTCGAGCTCATGCGCGGAGTCGTCCTCGATCAGGCCGCGCATGGTCTCACGCCACACCCGAGCGGAAGGTTTGAGGTTCTCCTCGACGATGATCTCGAAGAGATCGCGCGGCACAGACGGGGCGACGGTCATCTCGGCGAACTCGCGCACCATGGCGGGATCGATGGGGTCCGCGAGCGTCGAGAACGTCGACTCCCACATCTCCCGCACACCGGGCTTTTCTCCGAGCGCGAGCGGGGAACCGAGAAGAACGAGGCCGATCGTTCGGTCCGGATGGTCGATGGCGAAGCGTCGAGCCACGACGCCTCCGCTCGAGCCGCCGACGATCAATGCTGCTTGCATGTCCAGCTCGTCCATGAACGCCAGGAGGTCCGACGCGAAGTCGTGCGGGCGGTAGTCCGCTTCGGGGATGCTCGAGTCTCCGTGCCCCCGCTGGCTCATCGCGAACGCGCGGATCGATCTGGGCAGATGGCCCATCAACGGCTCGAACGCGCGCCGGGAGTCTGCGATCGCGTGAACCAGGAGGACGGGCATGCCCGACCGGCTTCCCTGCTCCACGTAGTCGAGCGTCATCCCGTTTGGGAGTAAGACGGTCTGGGGACGAAGGTCCATCAGTGCGGATGCGTTTCTGCCTCAAGCGGATCCTTCGCTGCGCCCGACTCGTGGTCGGTCGTCCTCGAGTGGGCCTCTGGGGCGTGCGGCTCCCACGGATCAACGTGGACGTCCACCTGCGCCACACCGTCCATGTCGTGGAGGATCCGATGATGGATCTGCTCGGCGACCGCGTGCGCTTCGGAAAGCGGCAAGTTGCCGTCGACCGCGACCGTGACGGAGACATATAGCGAACGCCCGGCCCAGCGCGCCTGCACGCGCCCGCACCCGAGGACGCCGGGCGTGCCGAGCACGATGTTCTCGAACTTGTTGATGATCTCCGGGTCGACCGCGTCGAGCAAGCGGGTCAGCACGTTCCGGCTCGCGTCGATCGCAACGGCCACGATGGCGGCGACCACTACGAACGCTGCGATGGGATCGGCTTCGGCCCAGCCGGCTTTGACTCCGATCAGCCCGGCGAGCGCGGCGATCGAGGCGAGGCCGTCGGTCAGCGCGTGCTTGCCGTCGGCGACGAGCGGCTCCGAGCCGATGCGTCTCCCGACCGAGATCTTGTACAGGCCCGCGAAGCCGTTGGCCACCAGGCCGAGCGCTGCCGCGCCCATCGCGATACCCAGTCGGGTGACCTCGTGCTCGCCGCCGAGCTTGGAGATCGCCTCGAATGTGGCGAAGCCCACGCTGCTCCAGATGACGAGCACGACCAGCACGCCCGACAGGTCCTCGACCCGCTGGTAACCGAAGGTGTAGCGCCGGTCGGCGGCCCGGCGTGAGGCGACGAAGGCGACCGACAAGGCCACCGTGGTCGCAACGTCGCCGAGGTCGTCGAGCCCGGCGGCAAGGAGGGCGACGCTGCCGGTCATCGCCGCAACCGTGAGACGGATGGCCGCGGATGCGCCGAGTGCCACCGCCGAGAGGCGGATAGCTCGCAGGCCTTCGCGCGTCCCCTCGGCGCCCGTCAAGCGGGCGGGATGCGCGTGGGTCCCTGCCACGAGCTCTCCTTCGGTCCGGGTGCTTCCCTACCGCACGACGATGTTGACGAGCTTCGGGGGGACCACGATCGTCTTGACGACTGTCTTCCCGTCGAGGTGTGAGCGTACGCGCTCGGACTCCATCGCCGCGCGCTTCATGTCCTCCTCGCCGATCTGGGTGGGAACCTCGATGCGGTCGCGGACCTTCCCGTTCACCTGGACGACCATCGTGACGGTGGTTTCCACGATGAGGGCGGGGTCGGGTATCGGCCACGACGACATGTGGATGGTTCCCTCGCGGCCGAGGCGATGCCACAGCTCTTCGGTGATGAACGGAGCGAGCGGGGCGAGGAGCTGGAGCAAGGCCTGGACGGCCTCGGCCACATCCCCGTCGACCGCGTCGTCGGCGTCGGCGATCTGGCTGGTGAACGTCATGAGCTTCGCGATGGCGGTGTTGAAACGGAACCGGTCGAGGTCGTGCGTCACGCCTTCGATCGCGTGGTGCGTCGCTCGGCGGAGCGGGGAATCGTCGCTTTCCATCCCGCCGTCACGGGCGCTATCGGCGCGCTGCACGACCACACGCCACACCCGCGAGAGCCAGCGGAACACGCCTTGCGGCGAGACGTCGGCCCAATCGACGTCGGCCTCGTACGGCCCCGCGAAGAGCATCGTGACCCGCGCGGTGTCGGCGCCGAACTCGTCGACGATCGCCGACGGCGTCACGAGGTTTCCGCGACTCTTCGACATCGCGGCGCCTTCCATGATCACCATGCCCTGGTTGAGAAGATTCGGGTAGGGCTCGTCGAACGGCACCATCCCGAGGTCGTGGAGGACCTTCGTGAAGAAGCGCGAGTAGATCAGGTGTCCGGTCGCGTGCGTGATCCCGCCGGTGTAGTGGTCGGCCTGCATCCAATACGCCACCCGGTCTCGATCGAACGGCGCGTCGGCGGTCGGCCCGCAATAGCGGAAGAAGTACCACGAGGAGTCGACGAACGTGTCGAAGGTGTCGGTCTCGCGCCGCGCCGCTCCCCCGCAGTTCGGGCACGTGGTATTCACCCAATCGGTCTTCCCCAGCGGCGACAGGCCCTCCTCGGTGGGCGAGTAATCCTCGAGGTCGGGCAGCAGCACCGGCAGGTCGCTCTCGGGCACCGGCACCTCGCCGCAGCGCTCGCAGAAGACGACGGGGATCGGACAGCCCCAGAAGCGCTGCCGAGAAACGTTCCAGTCTCGGAGGCGATAGCGGACGCGGCCGGTGCCGTAGGCGTGCTCCTCGAGCCAGGCGACGATCTTGGGGATCCCGTCCGGCGTCTTGGTCCCGTCGAAGACACCCGAGTTCGCCATGACGCCTTCGCCCTCGTACGGCTGCATCATCGTCTCAGCGTCCAGCGACTCGCCCTCGGGCTGGATGACCGCCCGCACCGGCAGGCCCTCCTGGCGTGCGAACTCGAAGTCGCGCCGGTCGTGGGCGGGCACGGCCATGAGCGCGCCGGTGCCGTACTCCATCAGCACGTAATCGGAGACCCAGATCGGGATCGACTCGCCGTTGACCGGGTTGATCGCGCTCGCGTCGAGATCGAAGGCGAGCTTCTTGCGACCCTGCGCGAGGCGTTCGATCTCGCTGCGGGCCTTGACGGTTTCCAGGTAGGCATCGAACTCGGACTCACGATCCGTACCGGCGACCAGCTTGCGCGCCAGAGGATGCTCCGGCGCCAACACCATGAAAGTGACGCCCCACAACGTGTCGGGCCGCGTCGTGAAGACGACCAGCTCGTCGTCCCCGCCCTCGATCTTGAAGGTGACGTCTGCGCCCTCGGAGCGGCCGATCCAGTTCCGCTGGATCGTCTTGATGTGGTCGCTCCATCCGGTGAGCTGGTCCAGTCCGTCGATCAGCCGCTGCGCGTACGCGCTCTCGCGGTAGAACCACGAGGGGAAGTCGCGCTTGGTCACCGGCGTGTCGCACCGCTCGCACCGGCCGTTGACGACCTGCTCGTTCGCGAGGACGGTCTTGTCGTTGGGGCACCAGTTGACCGCCACGGCCTTGCGGTAGACGTGGCCGGCCTCGAGGAACTTCAAGAACAGCCACTGCGTCCACTTGTAGAAGTCGGGATCACAGGTGTTGAACTGCCGCGACCAGTCGAAGGACATGCCGAGACGCTGGAACGAGCGCGCTTGCTGCTCGATGTTGGCGTAGGTCCATTCCTTCGGGTGGATGCCCCGCTTGATCGCGGCGTTCTCGGCGGGCAGTCCGAACGCGTCCCAGCCGATGGGATGGAGCACGTTGTAGCCGCGCATCCATTTGTAGCGCGCGATCACATCCCCGCCCGAGAAGGCCTCGAGGTGCCCCATGTGGAGGTCGCCCGAGGGGTACGGGAACATGTCGAGGCAGTAGAACTTCGGCTTGGGCGAGTCTTCCCTGGCCTCGTAGACCCGGTCTTTCACCCACGTTTCGGCCCACCGCGGCTCGATCGCCGCGGGATCGTACCGCTCGGTGGGGGCTTCTCCGGTCTCCACGATGCGGGTAGTTTAGCCGCATGGGAGAGCTGGTTCTGGTCGATACGGCGGACGGGATCGCGACGGTTACCCTCAACCGCGCCGAGAAGCGGAACGCGTTGTCGTTGGAGCTCCGCGCCGACCTCGCCGGGGTGTTCGAGCGGCTCGGCGAGGACGACTCCGTCGCGGTCGTCGTGGTCACCGGCGCGGGAACGGCGTTCTGCGCCGGCATGGACCGGACGCAGTTCGGCGGCGACGACGCCAACCGCCGGGCCCTGTGGGAGAGCTCGGCGAAGCTGTTCGACTCCTTGTCGAACCTGCCGCGGCCGACGATCGCTGCCGTTAACGGCCCGGCGCTCGGCGGCGGCTTCGCGCTGGCGGCCGTATGCGATGTGCGGTTCGCCTCGCCGGCGGCGACGTTCGGGCACCCGGAGATCCGGCTCGGCATCCCGCCCTCGTACGCGGCGCTGTTGCGCGCCCTGCCCGACCAGATCGCGCGCGAGATGGCGTTCACCGGCCGCGTCGTCGGCGCGGAGGAGGCGCTCGCCCTCGGCATCGTGCGGGACGTCGCCGACGACGTCGTCGCGCGGGCACGCGACCTCGCGAAAGAGATGGCGCAGCACGGCGTGAAGGTCCTCGAGCAGACGAAGCGGCTGATGATCGAAGCCGGGGGCGGCGTCGCCGAAGCTGCGTGGGATGCCGAGATGAAGCTGTTTCGCAAGGCGTTGTTCGGCGAGGCTTAGAGCAGCTCGACGGTCGTGAAGCGGATCGTGGTCGAACCGACGTTCTCCAGATCGTGGATCTCCGGCTGCTGCTCCGTGTAGTCGGAGAACCAGACCGTCCCTTCCTCGTAGTCGAGGTCGATGTAGGTGCCGTTCACGAAGCGGCTGCGGGCGCGGCCCGGGTCGACGCACACGAAGAGATAGGTGTGCGCGTGGTGATGGAACGGAGCCCGTTCACCGGGCCCCAGCCGGATCTCCCAGATCCGCACCCAGTCGTTCTCGAGCAACATCTTGGTGCCGATCGTGTAGCTGGGCGCGCCGTTCAACTCGTCGCTGAACTCGGCGAGGTCGAACGTGCCGTGCTCGGGCTCGGCCACGGGATCAGCGTCCGCTCACGGAGAAATGCATGTAGTCCTTCGTACCCTTCCAGAACCCGCCCCAACGCCAGCCGATGTCGCGGAACGCCCGCACGGCGACGTGATCCGCATGGATCATCCCCGGCTCTTCAAGCGTCCGGTCCACCCACGGAGCGCCGAACGGCGGTTCGATGCGACCGCTGCGAGAGACGTACGGGTTCTGGTCCGGGTTGATGTCGACCGCAGTGCCGTACGAATGCTCCGACCACTTGTGCCCGCCGCCGACCGGCGCGCGACAGTTGAAGCCGACGGTGTTGTTGAACTGCGCCAGCGGGGGGTCGTTGCCCATGTACCCGTTGGCCGGTTCCATCCGCTCGATCGGGAACCGGATCTCGAAGAGCGCCTCGAACACGGACGCGACGCCGGCCGCGTGGCGGCGGTGGACGATGAGCTCGCCGGTTTCTACCGAGCCGTCGAAGTTCCAGAATGGCATCACGATCGACCGGAGGTCCTCGAGCGCCACGGGACAGCCGGGCCGCCAGGAGGTGCCCATACGCGCGATCGTCTCGGGACCGATGCGGCGGATCGTGGCGGCGAAGCGCGGCGCGATGCTCGGGGCCACCGGCGGGGACGGGAGTGCCGCTTGCACGGTCGGGGTCCGTTCCGCGGCGGCTGCGACCGGCTCCGGAACTTCATTCCCGTCCCCGGAGAGGACGAGGAAGACCACGGCGGCCGCGGCCGCCAGCCGAGGCGCGGGGAAACGCTTCGGATTCATCGAGGTGAAACGAGCGTACGGGGCGCCGGGCCGCGCCACAAGGACAGGTTCGGATCTGCCGATACGCTGAGATGATGACGCTCTCGTCCAGACGCATCCTTGCGGCGCTCGCCGTGTCGCTACTGTTGGCCGCCTGCACCGCGAGCGAGGTCGATCCCGATGCGCGGATCGACGTCAACGGACGGGTCGCCCGCGGGGACGGTCAACCGGTCGCCGGCGTACGCGTCGGCCTCTCGCGCGAGGCCGACGCCGGCGAGGTGTTCGCCGTCTTCGCGTCGCTTGGCCTCGCGTGCATCGATGCCCACACGACGGTGTGCCTCGGAGCGCGGATTGCAAAGACCGGGTCCGACGGCCGGTTCACCTACCGGCTCACAGGGAAAGACACGCAGGGCTTCGCGGGACAAGCCAGCACGATGGTGCTGACGAGCGGAACCGGACCGCGTGCCGACGAGGTCGCCGGGCCGATCACGACCTACCGGTTCCAGGTCCAGACGGAGGCGCTGGACCTCCCGGTTCGCGTGTGGGAGCCGCGGGTCGAAGGGCGAACGGGTTCGTTCGGTGGCCGCGTGACGTGGGCGCCGGTGCCGCACGGCGTGCTTCCCGGGTTGAACGCCGGAACCGTCGAGCACACGATCGAGTTCCGTCGGGGTCGCGGGGTGGTGTGGACGGTCGCTCGAGCGCGGAGCGGCTTCGCGTTCGACGCGCGGGTCCTGGAGGACACACAAGGGACGGCGGCGGTGACCGCCAGGCTCGACGATCAGCGCGTCACCGATGAGCGCGGTCGCCGCATCGACGTCGTCCTTCGCTCGGGCGCCCGTGCGTACGAGAGCCCCGCAGGCGCGCCGCCGTCGCGCGGGCGGGCGTGCTTCGTGCCCGACGCGAAGGGACGGCTGGTGACACAGTCGCCGTGCCGCCTCACCGACGGCGAGTTCTCCGAGGACTTCTCGCCCTCCGTGTGCGACGGTGCGACGGGCTGCGTGGAGCCGACGCCGCTCTCCACGGTCGTCGACCTGGGCACGCGGCGGTCGCTGAGCCTCGTGGTGGTGCGAGGCTGCGCGGATCGTTGCACCGTCGAGACCTCGCGGGATCGGCGAACGTGGCGCACGGTTGGCGTCGCCGCCGGCGAGGACGCCACCCTACGAGTGGCGCCGCCGGTGTCTGCGCGGTATCTGCGCGTGTCCGCGGCGGTATCGATCGCCGGGCTCCGCGAGATCTCCGCGTGGACCGGGGGCGGGGGCGTCGCCGCAGGCCCCCTCTTCGTCGACCCGGCGGCGGTTCAGCCGCCACGGTCGCCTGGGTCGACGTCGAGCCCGCGAGCCGCGACCCCAACGGATCAAGGAAAGGACTCGGGTCTCCTGCGCCTCATCGCCGTAGGCGCGCTCTCCGCCGTCGGCGGCGCGCTTGCCGCGATCCTGCTGTCCCGGCGCAAGCGCCGAAAACCCGCTCCACGCGGATGAACTCGGCTTTCGACCTGGGGCTGTAGCTCAGTTGGTAGAGCACGTGCTCGGCAGGCGATGTCGTCCCAACGCTTCAAGCAACACGCAAAACGCGGGATCCCGCGAGTTCAGTTAGATTCGCTCGCATCAGTTTCAGGATCTCGCCGCGAACAATTCGCCATGCGATGTTCCAGGCGAAGCCGAGCGTCCACCACTGATAACGCTTGACGTTATTAACGTGAGGCGTTATGGTGAGCTGTGATCAAGAGCTTTCGCGACCGGGATGCTGAGCGACTTTTCGCCCGGCAGCCCGTGCGGAAGCTAGGAGCAAAGGTGCAGAGGGTTGCTTTGCGCAAGCTGCGGCTTCTCGATGCCGCCGTTTCGCTCGAGGATCTTCGAGTTCCTCCCGGTAATCGGTTGGAGAAACTGAAGGGAGATCGAGTTGGGAAGTACAGCATCCGGATCAACGAACAGTGGCGGATCTGCTTCCGTTGGGCTGCGGGCGATGCGCACGAGGTCGAGATCGTTGACTATCACTAGGAGCGTCAGATGACGAAGAAGCGACTTCCACCGGTCCATCCGGGAGAGATTTTGCTCGCAGACTTCTTGCTGCCCATGGGGATTAGTCAGTACCGCCTAGCGAGGGACATCAGCGTGCCTCCGCGTCGCATCAATGAGATCGTCCACGGCAATCGTTCGATCACAGCCGACACGGCGCTTCGTCTTTCAATGTTCTTCGGTACGACGGAAAGGTTCTGGCTCAATCTTCAGAATCAGTACGACCTAGATGTTGAGCGTGACCGACTCGGAGATCGCCTTGACAAACAAGTCGTCCGCTATGCGGCCGGCTAACGTCAGTTAGATTCGCGCTCGGCTCATGATCTCACCGCGAACAGCCGCCACTCGCCGGGCACAGACGAGAGAAGAACCGGACCACGGTGGGGATCTCCCAGTTCAGGTCGATGCTGCTCGCGGACCCCAGGCAGTTGAGATAGTCGGATCGGTCCTTCGCCGAACACCTAATAAGCGATGTGGGAGTCGCCGATCTTCGTGTAGCGCGTCTGGGGAATCTCCACGGAGGCAGCGTGCGCCCACAAGCGGAGGAAGGTCAAACGCCGGAGAGCCGGACGGCCACTGCTAGAATCGGCCTCGACCTGGGGCTGTAGCTCAGTTGGTAGAGCACCTGCTCGGCAGGCAGGGGGTCGACGGTTCGAATCCGTTCAGCTCCACAACCAGCGGAAATGCTCCTCAGGCCAGCAGCACAGGACAGGTAGAGCGCCTAACTGCTACCCTCACCGTAGCCGGAAGATCACGGGGAGGGGCCTGGGATGCAGACGCCAGCAGAGACAGTCGGGGTTGAAGTCGCCGGCGTCACGGTAGAGGCCCTAACGCCGTCCTGGCAGCGAGCGCTTCGCGCCTCCAATCGGGCTCAGAAGACGCAGGACACCTATATAGATTCGCTCAACGATCTGACCCGGTATTTGAGCCGAGCGGGGATGCCTCAACGGATCGACAGCCTCAGCCGCGAACACCTCGAGGCCTACATCGCTGACCTGTTGGACCGGGCCAGGCCTGCTACTGCCTCGGTGCGGTTCCGTGCCCTTCAACAGTTCTTCCGTTGGGCGGTTGAAGACGGTGAGATAACCAGTAACCCTATGGGGCGTATGGTCCGGCCCATCGTCCCCGAAACCGACAAGCGAATCCTCTCCCAAGACGAGCTGCGCGCCCTCCTGCGCACGACTGACGGGAACGAGTTCGAGCATCGGCGCGATAAGGCGCTGCTGCTGCTGATGATCGACACAGGCGCACGGCTTTCCGGAGTTGCCGGAGTCGCCCTCGACGATGTTGATCTCGACCTTGGAATCGTTCGCATCTTCGGGAAGGGACGCCGCCACTATCTCGCCTCGATGGGCTCAACCACCGTCAAAGCACTCGACCGATACCTTCGGATTCGGCGCGGCCATCGACTCGCCGGCCGTCCCGAACTATGGCTCGCCCGCAAAGGGCCGCTGACCGGCTCAGGAATCGTCCAAGTTGTTCGTCGTCGCGCCCGAGACGCAGCCCTCAAAGGCGTTCATCCTCATGCGTTCCGTCACACGTTCGCGCATGCGATGAAATCCGCAGGAGCCTCAGACGAAGATGTCATGGCCCTCGGCGACTGGCGCTCCAAAGACGCGATGCAAGGCTACGGAAGGACACTGCGCGCCGAACGTGCCCTCGTCACGCATAAACGTCTGAGCCCGGCCGACACGCTCACGCAACCTTGAGGTTTTTCCCGCTCTTGAGCGGGAACGTGAGGAATGCTTCGCTGGCCCTCATGGACGAGCGAATCTATATCTGCGAGGCCTGCCGGCAGCGCGTCGATCCGGCGAACCCCGATGTCGTGCGCGCCATCGAACAGGTTGACGTGACCGGGTTCGGCGAAGAACGGACCTTCATAGACGGCTACGGCGTTTACTTTCACGCCGACCATTTCCCGGCTACGGGATACCGGAAAGCCGCGAAGTGAATGACCGATAAGCGCCGAACGGAACCAAACCCTGACGATCCACCACAGTCCGAAGGGCATCCGCGAGAGCGTTTCCGCGCCTGGCTTCTCGAACAGATAGGCGAGGCGCATCGTGAATACGACAAGCTGATTACGGCGCTGGCCGCCGGAGCCCTCGGACTCTCAATTGCGTTTCTGGATCGGATCGTCTCCGGCCCGGTGAAGTCGCCCGCGCTGTTGGCGGTCGCCTGGGGAGCGCTCGCCGCGAGCCTCCTATCGACGCTCATCTCGTTCATCTCAGCCCAACAGGCTCTCCAATACCGCTATCTCGAAATCGAAGACGATGCGCCAGCGGAGCCCGGAAACAAAGCCAACAAACGTACGACGCGGTTCAACTACGCGGCGGCTGGGTTCTTCATCGGTGGCGTGATATTCCTTGGATGGTTCTCGTACGCGAATCTCGAAAAGGGAGAGGTCACATGCCCTCGAAAGGTGGAAAGGGCGGCGGAAAGAGCGGCAAGGGCGGATCTGGCGGTCACTCCGGCCATGGAGGTCGCGGCGGCAGAGGGACTCGCGGAATCACCGTGCCCCCCGTCCCCAAGAAACCGGGCGGCAGGAAAGACAAGTAGCTAAGCGATGGGTGCGCGTGGACTCGCGCTAACTTGAACAATGCTGCAAGTACCGTCGTTACCTACCGGAAGGCTACGATTACCGAGATGCCCAAACCCCTCCACCATCGACCCTGGATCATCGGCCTGATCGTCGTAGCGTTCGCAGCCGGCTTCACGATCCTCGGCCTCTGGATCTACGCCATCAACTACGACTGGCCGCCGCTCTAGGGATGTAAAGAAAATCAGCGTAGGGAAGGTTGGTCGCGACTACCCCTGAACGGGCCGCCTACGGCCTTCCAGACACTTCTGAGAGGCTCCTGTGGCCCCTTCTAGGCTCGGCTTCGTTCTGCTATCTCGCGGTCCTCTTCCGCATCTCTCATCATCCGAGTCTTCTCGACAACCCTGTAAAGCCGATCGATCCCTTTCGCAGCATGCATCAACGCAGGATAGAGCAGGGCATCATCCCAGTATTTGTTCGCCAAGTCACGAGCTATCTCTTCACCCGTGAGAATCTGGGCGATCTTCTTCTCTGCGTCTTCGATGCGCTGCCGGCGTTCCTCGCGCCTCCCATCCAGATCCACGATCTCAGCGTCTTCCGCGACCCGGCGACGCTGCCTCTCCGCCACGATCTCCACAGCTACCGTCTCGATCTTCTCTCTCGTAGAGAACAAGTCTCCTACAGCCGAGAGAGCGCTTGAGACTTGAAGCAACGCATACTTCGCCGCATCATCGCTACAACTCAGCGCAAGATCCCGCACCACCACCTCATCAACAACGAGCCGATTAATCAGCTTGAAAACGCCTTCTTCTTCCCGTCTCAGATTCTCTTCGCTCATAGCCAATCCTTTAAGCGGTAGGCCGCGTCTTGCGTTCTATCGTCGCCGCCTTCGCAACCTTCGCCCGTCCACTCGCCCGCTCAGCAGCCTCACGAACACGGCTCTTCGCTTGTGCGTCCATCGCGTTCCGCTTCTCCTGATACGCACGCTGAGCCGCAGCGTTCTCCGCCTCTCGAATCTCCTGAATACGATCACTCATCTGTTTTTCCTCCCTTTACCGTCCAACTCGCAGTCCCGTCCTACGCTCCCAATCACGCTGCTCCGCATCGGCAAGAATCTCATGCGCATTAGGCTGCGCCCGAATCCTCTCAAGCGCCTTCCGTGTCGCGTAGCCCATCGGATCCTTTCGCTGCTCTTGTTTCTCCTGCTCGGCCTTCTTCTGAGCCTCGAGTTTTGTTTCCTGAAGCTTCAACGCCTCCTCGTATCTCTGTTTGGCACCATCAGTTATCAGCGGCTTCCCGGCGGGCGCTTCCCAGCCTTCAACCATGCCGCGTTTCGCCATCTCTGCGACCTTCGGATTATCTGGCCCGCCTAACTCGTTGGCCCTTTTGAGCGAGATTTTCTGATCTGTTTCGCCGCGAGCCCACGCGAGCAGATCCGCGCTTCGCGCCTCAGCAGGATCCTCAGGAAGCGCCGACGCCTTCGCGCGCTCCCGCTTCCAAAACTCAGAGTCGCGCTGCGACTGCTGCGCCCGCTGTTCCCGCTCCACGGATTCCGCGAGACTCTTCTCAACAAGCTCTTCGTAGCTCAAAAACTCGTCGTCGTCGTAGCCGACTGCCTCATCGTCGTAATCGCCCACTGCTATCCCCTCCCATTCCTACACATAATTGTACCGCGCAGAACCACCCAGATTTCCCGCTCAACGAGCATCACGCAGGGGACTGCCCCCGGTGTCGTTGACTCCTGATGTGTGAGGATTACGGTCCTCGCCGGAGGTGGTCATCGTGCCG
>JBBDRM010000159.1 GCA_040905475.1 Actinomycetota bacterium | reverse complement strand
CTGGTGTAGAGGACCCTCTATCGAAACCGGCGAACGTTGGCGGTCAAACCACTAGCTCGTCGACTGACAACTTGCCGGTGCGCTCGATCCGCGACCACTTTGCTTGTGACACGCCCACGTGGGCGGCGACGTCCTCTTGCGAGAGCTCGCGGGCCGCACGCAGCTCCCTAATGCGGGCTGCGAGGCTGCTCAGCATATCTCCGGGGGCATGCATTTTTGAATGGATGGATGGAAGCGAGCCAAGGACGTTACAGGAGTTACCCATCCGATCCGAATTCAATAATGAATGGAGATGGCCGTTGTCAACGAATCCGATCGCGCCTCGCTCCGGCCGGGAGAACGTCGTGAGCCCGTCGTCGTCGCGCTTGGCAGCGCCGACGGCGAGCTATTCACTTCTGAATGCGTCGCGACACGAGTCGCGCCTGAGCGGGCATACCCCTTGCTGCTCGAACGACGGCTCCTTCTCGATGACGCAACCGCTTCGGGATTCGATGGAGCTGAGGCTGCGGCCGCTCTCAACGCCGCCGCGCTCGAGGCCAGGGTCGAGGTCGCTCTCGACGCGCCGTCGAGCGCATACTTGCGGAGCCTCGCGAGGCCAGCTGCGACGGTCGTCGCCGCGAAATTCCTGGCATCGGTTCCGGTCCGCCTGTACCCACGAGCGGTCACCGTGGCGCCACGGACCGCGATCGAGCAAGGAGCGGTCAGGGAGGCGGTCGCCTGGGAGCGGGCAAGCGTCGCCGCTGGACGGACGATGGCGGAGTGGGGCTTTCTTGTCCTTATCCGGTCAGCGATCCGCGGCTGATCCAATGCTTCGACACGCGACAGGGGGGTGACCGTGTTTGGGCGCCGCCGCTTCGGTTGCGCTGCCTGTCCCCGTCCCAACGCGAGCTCACGGGTGCTTTTGGTTGTGGACAAGGGCCGCGCCATCGCCCCGAGCTGCGCGAGCGGCGTGCGGATGAGCCGGAGCTCCGTTGGAAGTGCTCGGCTGGAGGTCATGGTGCGCTGGATCGCCGTGGCCGGCTCCGCAGATGCGGCGACGCTCGACCGGGCGGCGGCTCTCGCGGAGGCCGCGGGTGGTCGCCCAATCATGAGCGCGCCGATGAGGTGTTCAACGCCGCGCAGCTGCGCCGCCGTGTCGGGCCGGCCCGCGCTGCCCAAGCCGTGTCGGTGCTCGCCGAGGGAAGCTGTCACCGCGTCTGACGGCGCCGGTGCTTCTTACGCGGCGCCGATTCGTCGACGGGCTCGGGGAGCGTTTCGCCGACCGGCGGTGTAGAGGCTTCGTCGAGGCTTTCGCGTTCGAGTGCGAGCCACAGCTCAACGCGCCGCTCCGCGTCCGCAAGGTCGGTGTCCGTTAGCTGAACAAACCTCCCGCTCTGGTCCGAGTTCCAGAGCCGCATTGGGCCGCTGAGGTGCTGGGCAAGGACAGTGATGCTGACACCGAGCGTTCGGAAGGCGAGCATCTGCAGCTGCTCGAGCGAGAGCCGCTGCGGGTTGTAGTTCTGGAGGAGCCCGATCGCGACCTGCGCTGCGGGAGACCCGGACCCGATGGCGTGGAAGCCGCGATCGGTGTACCAGCTGCCTGTGTTGTCCTCGTCGATCTCGAGCAGCCAGTAGCCGTCGCTGTCGGATCCCATCGCGAGGAGCCGCCCACCGAGCTTTCGTTTAGCTTCGGCGATGTCATTCGGGACGTAGTTCGCGTAGACGGACATGAGCACCGGCCGCACGGTCTGGCAGAGCAGGTGGCGCACGCCTTCGCGCTCCATGTGCGGGTCGAAGCCGTCCTGTGCCAGCCGACGCGAGATCGCGCGGGCGACGAGGTCGCGCACCGCCCACGAGCCCGTGTAGCCGAACAGGAGCCCCTGGTCGTCCCAGATCTTCTCGACCTGTGTGCGGGTTCCGTCGGCTTCGGTTGCTTGGCTGTCGGCGCCCATGACGCCGCAGGCCTGGGCGACGAAGCCGACGACAAGTGTCATCTCGCGCTAGCGGACGACCGAGCGAGTGGCGTACTCAGGGAACGCAGCGTAAATCTCGCGCAGCAACCGCGAGAATGACTTCGAGGTGACGTACGAGCCGATCGAGCTGACCCAGTCGCGCGTCTGCTTTGGCAACGCGTCATGGAGTTCGGCAACGCGTGCTTTGCCGGCTTCGCTGAGCGTGTAGCTCTCGTAGCGGCCATGCTGCTCGGCGCGGAGCAGGCCGCGCGTGAGCAGCTGGTCGCGGAGCACGTAGACGCCGGAGTCGAATGGGCCGTAGCTGTAGGGGCTGAAGTCGAAGTAGCTGCGCCATTCGCTTGGGCCGCGCTGCGAGACGAGGAAGGCACCTTTCATGAGTCGAATCGGATCGAACTCGAAGGGGCCGGTCGCGCCGGCGGCGATCAGCAGCACCACGTCCTCCGGGCGGATCTGCTCGTCCATCGCTCCTCCTCGTCCGGCGCCCGTCCTCGAGCACCCCATTGTTTCGGATGGTAGAGCGGCCGGTGGTCGGCGCCCAGCCCAGGCCGCAAGTAGAACCGTCACTCCGGGTTCCTGCCGGGGGCCCCGTAACCTAGCGCCGATGGAGATCGACGCAGTGATCTTCGACCTCGACGAGACGCTGCTGGATACGAGCGCGCTCCGCGAGGCTCGACAGCAGCAGCGCTGGAGCGAGGTGATGCGCCGCCTTGACGAGGTGCAGCCCTACCGCTTGCCGGAGGCCGACGTGGAGGTGATCGATGTGCCGCTGCGGCTGCGGGAGGAGGGGATCCGCGTCGGCGTGCTGACCGCGAGTCCGAGGCACTACGCGGAGGCACTTTTGGAGCATTTCGGGATCGTCCACGACGGCCTGGTGACGGGCTCGGATGGGTACGCGGCGAAGCCCGATCCGGCCGGGCTGCTCGCACTCGCCGAGCAGCTGGGCGTCGCGATCGCCCGCTGCGCGCACGTCGGTGACCTCGACACGGATGTCGCCGCCGCCGTCTCGGCGGGCGCGATCGCGGTCGGTGTCTGCTGGTCGACACGTGCCCCGCAGAGCTGGCGCCGCTGGTGGCCCGAGGTCGCAATCTCCGAGCCGAGGCGGCTGCTCGAGCTGGCAGAGGGCGAGAAGCTGGTCCTGTTCGCCGAGGCGGCGCTCGCGGGGAGCCCGGTCGCGTGGCACTGGGGGACACTCGCCGCGGTCGAAGACGGCGTCTTCGCCTGCGGGCGCTACTTCCAAACAAGCGACTCGCGTCATCTCTCATCACCGCTGAGCACGCTCGTCCTGACTGCGAAGGAGGACCCTGCCGGCGCGGCGCGGGTGGCGGAGCTGCTGGCCGGCCTCGGCGCGAATCCCGCTTGGGAGGGGTTCGATCGGGTCTGTTCGGTGCCGCCGAAGCCCGGTGCCGTCTACGACCGGTTCGCGGTCGTCCGCGCCGAGCTGGCGCCGCACTTCGGGGCCGAGGACGGCGGAGGGAACCTCGAGATGCTGTTCGACGTGCCGAACTACAAGCAGCTGAACCACGATGCGCGTCGCGTCGCGAATCGCGACCGCTTCCGCGCGCACGACGTCAACCTCCAGCGGGTGCTGCTGATCGACGACGTGATCACGAGCGGCGGCCAGGCGGAAGCCTGCCGTGACGCGTTGCGCGCGGCGGGCACGGGCGAGGTCGTCGTTGTCGGGTTGACGTTGACGCAAGATCCCCTGCCGGAGGTCTGCCCGGAGTGCGGAGAGGGGGTTCTACGCGTCTACCGTCGTGGCAGCGACGGCCGCCCGTTTCTCGGCTGCCCGAACTACTTCCGCACGGGCTGTTCGTACAAGCGCGACGCGGGCTAGGCTAGGCGGTGAGGCCGGGAATGACCAGGGACTCCTGGTCATCGGCAGTCGCCGAGGTGGCTGCGACTTCGACCTCGTTGAGGAAGTCGCCGATCTCGTCGCGGCGGACGGGACGAGCGAGCGGCCGCGGTCCGAGCTGGGCGCACAGCTTGGTAGCGGTCTTCCAGGCCGGCAAGAGCTCGTATAGATCGGCGGCCGGTCGCTCGAGCAGCACCCGCAGGCCTTCGCTCTTTCCGTTCTCGTTCCGCGGCTCGGGACAGAAGATCTGCCGGCGCTGTTCGGCGGCGAAGCGCGCAGTGTGCAGAGTGCCGCCTTTGGTCCCGGTCTGCGCGATCACGACCGCACCCGACATGCCGCTTTGGAGGCGGTCGCGCTGGATCAGGTTGCGCGCGATCGGTGGCGCGCCGAAGGGCAGCTCGCTGACGAGGGCGCCGCCGGAGGCGAGGATCGCGTTTGCGAGCGCGGTGTTCTCGCGCGGGTAGACGCGGTCGAGGCCGCAGCCGAGGATCGCAACGGTGCGGCCGCCGGCCGCGACTGCGGTTTGATGAGCGAGCGCATCTATGCCCTTGGCGAGGCCGCTGACGATCACCCAACCCGCGTCGCTGAGCGCTTCGGTCAGTTGCTGGGCGGCGCTGGTGCCGAACTGAGTTGGTTCGCGGGTGCCGACGACCGCGACTGCGCGCGGGTCGCTGACCGGCCCGAGGTCGCCGCGAACGTAGAGAACGGGCGGCGGGTCGGGAATCTGGCGCAGCAGCGGCGGGTAGGCGTCGTCGAAGTAGGTGAGGACCGAGATGCCGGCCTGCCCGTACTCGTGGAGAAGCTCGCGTGTTCGTTCGCGTGCTAGCTCAAGCTGAGCTGTGTCGACGGGCGGGTCGGACCAACCCGAGCGGATTGCTGCCTTGAGCGCCGTTGCGGGGCCGATCCGCGGCATGCTTTGTAAGGCGAGCATGGCATCAGCTGAGCGGAGGTCAAGCGGCATCAGGCTCGCGGAGAGGCTAACGGACAGCTCGGAAGACACACAGCCAGACTAGCGAACGTGTGTTCGTGTGTCCAGACGGAGTTTTGCGCACGCCGGGGCCACCGCTCGATTCGGCTAGCGGCAGGTCGCCGGCTCCGGTTGGCGCAGGCCAAGGTTGAGAAGTCGAAAGCTCATCGCCTCTTGGCTGACCTCGTAGCGCTTCGCGAGCCGGGCGAGTGAATAGTCGGCGGCTTCTTCGATCAGGTGCTTCTCCGGCATCAGGAGCTCGGCGGCGAAGTTGTTTGCTTCGCGTTCGTTCTGTGGGTCGTAGCCCGGGGGTTCGCCATCGGAGGTTGTCGGGACAGCGTAATCGAACATGCTTCCGTCGGAGTGGGCAAGCACGAAGTGGCCGAGTTCATGGGCGGCGGAGAAGCGTTGCCGCACCGGGTGTTGGTTTGAGTTGACGCCGATCACGGCGCGCCCGTCGGCGCGAAGCAGGAAAGCCGAGAGCGCATCGGGGAGTGGCGAGAAGAAGAGTCCGACACCGAGCCGGCGGGCGATCGCTTTCACGTTGACGGGGATCGACTCCTGACTCGTTCGCTTGCGCGCCTCTCGGGCTGCACTCTCGGGCGACGAGGAGCGCACGACGGTCTTCGGCTCGGGTTGCGGCTGCCGTTCGATCTCATCGATGAAGCGCATCACCGCGCGTTGGAGCTCGGGGAGCGGCAGCTCTGCCGTCGCCGCGCGGAAGGTCATGCCGACGGTATCGCCGCCGGTCCGCATCGGGGTCAGGAAGTACTCGATATCGCGGGCGAAGAGATCGCTCAGAATCGCGAGCTCGTCGACCCGCGGTGACCGCCTGCCGGCTTCGAGTTGCGAGATCGCCGCCTGCGAAAGCTCCAGTGCGCGCGCCACGTCCGCCTGCGACAGGCCGGACTCGACGCGGGCGCTGCGGACGCGCGCGCCGATCTGCTGGGTGATCTCGCTAGGCACTGGGGATAGCAGGGCCGCGTGTCGCCACGTCGACCACCACTGCTATGATGAGTTGGCCCAATCCATTACGTCAATGATAACAGGTCAGGGCTGCTTCACGAAGGAGGTGGCGAGCAACGAGGCAGTTCATGGCCGCAAGTGTAGTGGGCGGGGGCGACATCGACCCCAGCGGGGATCCGTCTCCGCCCGGACAAGGAGTACTCAGCTTGGCCGCAACCTCTTCCCCCACCAAGAAGAAGCAGCAGGTGAAGATCACCTACAACGGCACCACCCTCGACTTCGACTACAACCCGCACCAAGCGGCGCAGGCGTTGTACCAGCACGCGTTCCACGAGTTCCACGTGCCGGAGTCGGAGCGCGAGGCGCTCACGCTGTACCTGCCCGACAACACGACCGAGGTGAACCGCAACGTGAGCCTCGAGGACGCGGGTGTGCAGCCGGACACGACGCTGATCCTCCGCCCGCGCCAGGCTGGCGGCGGACGCTAACGGCGATGCTGACGATCGCCCAGGAGGTGCTCGGACAGTCGTTCGAGCGCCTCCGCCGCTGCGGTGCCGGCCGCGAGGAGTGCGTCGTCGTGTGGACGGGCGCGCTCGAGCGCCCCGGCTACGCCGACGAGGTGATCCTCCCCCGCCATACCGCCTCGGCCGTGCACTACGACATCGATCCCGTCTGGATCGGTGAGCTTTGGCTCGACCTCGCCGAACGCAAGCGCGCGGTCCGCTGCCAAGTCCACACCCATCCCGGCGCCGCCTACCACTCCTCTCGCGACGACTCCCTCGCGCTGATCCACACGCCCGGATACCTCTCGCTTGTCCTGCCACGCTTCGCGACCGGCCCCGTTAGCCTCGGCGGCAGCTACCTGACGATCCGCGACGAGACCGGCGCCTGGCACCCGCTCGACCCGGCGAGCACGATCGAGGAGCAAGCATGACCCACGTCCTCGCCGGCTCGCGCACGGCGCGGCTCCTCAACCACGTCTTCTTCGATGGCGAAGCGGACGAGGCGAAGATCAGCGACGGACTGCGCGCCACGCGAGTGCGGCTCGTCGCCGACTCTGCCAACGTCGCGACGCGAGCTGGACAGGCCGCAGTCGTTACCACCTTCCAGCTGGTCGCGCGGATGGGGATCGGGATCGAGCTGCTCGTCGCGGATGTTCCGCTCGTCACCATCGTGCAGCCGCTGCGTCGCCCAACGCTCGCGGCCGCGCTGCTCGAGCTCGGCTCCGACCTCATCCCCGACACGATCGCCAGCACAGAGGCGGTCCACTCGCACGTCACTCTCGCCTTTGGCGACACGACCAGCGCCACCGATGCGATCGTCGTCGAGGCAGACGAGCTTTCCTGCCGACTCACGATCAGCGGTAGCCGCGAACCGACCCGGATCAGCTCCGATTGTCCGCTCGGCGCGATGGCCGCCGCCGCCGCAGCCGCCGCGATCGCGCTACAGGGGGCGCTGCCGCAGATCGAATCGGCAACCGGCCGCAGGATGACCACGAGACCGCGCCCGCCGGCCGGGCCGCCGGTCGAGATCGACCTGCGCGTGCTCTTTCCGGACATCGAGGTGGGCGCGCACCGATTCGGTTGCATCGACGCGATCAGCGGTGGCGCCGTCACCAACAGCCTCCTCCACACCCTGCTCTGGCTCCCACAGGTCACCGCCGGGGTACGCGTCATCGAGCGCGAGCCGGCCGACCTCACCAACCTCAACCGCTACACGCAGCTCCGGGCGAGTGACGACACTCGCCTGAAGATCGACGTGCTCGCCGAAGGAACCACCAACGACGTCACGATCACCGGCGTCGAGGCGCTGTTCACCGCCGAGACGCGAGAAGCGATTCTGCCCCTCGCCGAGCACGTGATGGTCGGTGTCGACCGCATCGAAGCGCGCTGGTGGGTCCAACAGGAGTGGCCAGCACACCTCTACATCGGCGCAACTGACAACGAGTCCGCCGTGCTGACGACACATCAGCCCAGCCAGCCATGCGCAGGCTGCGCCCACCCAGACCCGCTCCCACCACTGGATCCCGATGACTTCATCCCGACGATCTCGGTCGTCTCGTTCTGGGGCGGCTTCCTCCAGGCGCTCGCGCTGCTCACGCCGCCGGGTCTTGCGCGTCGGCTGACCGTGTTCCCGTTTGCGCTTGGCGGCGAGTGGTGGTTCCACACTTCAGAGCTGCCGGAGGGCGCGCGCTGCCCCGTCGGCTGCGACGCATCCCGCGGGGCGGAGGCCGCCTGACTCGACGCAGGCGAGGCTCTGCGGTCGTCGCCGGACGAAGGAGACGCGACCGTCGAGAAGCGGATGAACGGAGCCTCGAGAGTCGAACTCGAGAACGGATCTTGGTGCGGCTTTCTACCGCGATCCGGCGCGTGCTCGATCTGAAAGCTCCATAAACGGCTCCATACCTGATGCACGTTGGAGGTCGTGCAAGTCGATCCGAAGGAAATAGCGCCGATTTACTGGGATTTTGCAGAGCCCTCTGACGGACTCGAACCGTCGACCCCCTCCTTACCATGGAGGTTTCGGAGCGTCACGCGCGTGCACGCGCGATCACTCGCGACACAGTTTTCCCTGCAAATCGAGCCGAGCGAGGCGTTGAAGATGCGTCGCGAGGCGTCGCGCGTGTCGTTTCTGATGTGTCCGTTTTGTGTCCGCGGGCTGATGCCGAACTAGGCAACGCTCATCAGCCGTGCCCACTCGCGAGCACTCCTCGCCGGGGCGCTCACGCACTGCGATCTCACGACCGCGCCCGACGGGGCCCGCCGACCTTCGTCGGCGAACCCAACGGCTCTGCAGGGCGTTGATCGGGGGCTGAGAGCGCCTCGAGCTCCTGGACGGCTCGGCCCTCGTGCACAGCGATGGCTTCGGCCATGCGCCCTGCGCCCTCTCTGAAACGGGGGTCGTTCAGGAGCTGCACGATCGCCCGCTTCAGCGAGGAACGTCGTGCGCGACCGCCCAGCCTGCGGCCGGCTCCGGCGGCAACCACGCGCGCGGCGTTTTCGAACTGGTCGTTCTTCAGCGGGATGCAGAGTAGGGGGACGCCGTGGGCGAGAGCCGCCATTACGGTGCCGAGGCCGGCATGGGTGACGACGAGCCGGGCGCCGGGTAGCACTCTTTCATGCGGAATGAAGCGGTGGAGGGCCGCGCTTGCGGGTACGCGGAGGTTGTCAGGCGCGAGGACCGGACCGAGGGTAAGTAGGACGCGGACCGGCAGCACCTCGAGCGCGTCGAGGACGCGCTGGACGACGTCCTGGGCGGCGAATCGGCTGCTGAAGCTGACGACGACGAGAGGTTCGGAGCCGCCCGTTGCGGTTCGGAGATCCAGCGGCTCGCGCTTCCATGAGCCGTCCAGTTGCGGCCCGATGTAGCGCACGTTCGAGGGCAGCGAAGCCGGTGGAGGGTCGAACGCGGTGGTCGTGAGGACGAGCAGTCGTCTGACGCTGAGGAGTTGGTCAGACGCAGACGCGACCGGGGTCAGCCCGATCCGTGCCCTCGTCTGGTTGAGATCGTGGAGCGAGCGCCTGTTGAGGCGGCGGGCGAGTGCGCTGATAGCGGCGTCGCGCAGACGTCCGGCCGGTCCGGCGGCGGGCTCGAGGGCCGGCCCGAACGGCGCTCGCGAAGAGGCCGGCAGGCAGAAGGCTGTGTGCATCAGCGCCGCCGTCGGGACGCCGGCGTGCTCGCCTGCTGCAATAGCACCGGCGAGCATGAAGTCGACGACGAGGGCGTCCGCGGGGGCCCGTTCGAGCTCTAAGAGAACGTCCCCGGCGAAGGCACGTGTGGGGGCGGCGCGGGCGAGCTCCAAGCTGAGGAGGGCGGCGCGTGCCCGCCCGAGCACTGGCGCTCCGCCCGGGGAGGCAACACGGTTCGGGACGTGGGCGTAGACGGCGAACGCGCAGCCCGCTTCGTCGACCTGAAGCCGTAGCGATCGCGGGCCGAGCACTCGAACGGAATGCCCGCGCAATCGGAGCTGTCGTGCGATTGCGAGCGTGGGCAGAACGTTCCCGCCCCCGTCCCAGGTCGCGAACAGGAAGCGCATCGGTTCCTCAGGACGCGAGCGAGGCGGCGCGGGTCACCGCCCGGCACTGAAGCAAGTGGAGCTCGTCGCCTCTGAGTGCCCATTCAAGGTCGAGGGCGCCCGAGAACACTCCGCCGCAGCGCTCGGCGAGCTGAGCCAGTGCCGCGAGCTGACTGTCGTCGAGGCAGAGCGCTCGAACGCGTTCGCCCGAGATCGCGACCTCTTCCGTCCCCCCATCGAGCGCGAGCCTGATGGCGAGATCCTTCGCACCGGCAACCCGCTCGAGAACGGTGCCGTCTTTCGCGACCCGGAAGCGATCCGGTGTGACAAGCCCGGCCACGACCGCCTCGCCCAGTCCCCAGGCCGCCTCGACCACGAGCTCGTCCGCGCCGTCGAGCGGGCTCCGAGTGAAGAGGACGCCGGCGCAATCGGCATCGACGAGCTCCTGGACGACGACAGCAATGCGGGGACTTCCGGCAAGACCGAGCCGGCGCCGGTAGGCCAGGGCCGACTCCGAATGGGCAGAGCGCCGGACCGCCCGCACCGCCTCGGTCACGCCCGCAAGCGAGCGAACGTTGAGACGGGTGAGGTGCTGGCCGGCGAAACTCGCGCCCTCGGAGTCCTCGCCGACGGCCGACGAGCGGACGGCGAGCGGAGCGTGGAGGAGCGGCCACGTGCGCTCGAGCTCGGCGATCGCGGCCGGAGCACCGGCCGCGATCGCCTGCACGCGAGAGCGCGAGAGCGCGACCCCCGGTGGAACCGGGAGGCCGGCTCCGACGGCCACCGCGAGCTGCGCTGCCTTGCCACCGTAAAGCTCGGCGTCGAGGCTCTCCTCGAGGGGCGCAAGCCTCACGCGACGACCTCGACCTCGCCTCCAGCTCCGTCCACGCGCACGAGCGCGCCGTCCGGCAGCACCCTGGTCGCGTCCGTGCAGCCCACCACGCCCGGGATTCCGTACTCGCGCGCGACGATCGCCGCGTGCGAGAGCAGACCGCCGCGGTCGGTCACGATCGCGCCGAGGAGCGGCAGCACGATGTTGAATGCCGTCGTCGTCGAATTGGTCACGAGCACGTCGCCAGGCTCGATGCGATTGAACTCGCTCGTACCGCGAATGACGCGGGCCGTGCCCTCGTACACTCCAAGGCTGACACCGAGGCCGCGGACCTTCCGCGCCTCGGTTTGGGGCGGAGGCGCCACGAAGATCTCCTGCACGACCGCCCCGAGCGCACGCTCGAGCCGTGCCGCCGCGGGCGGCAGCCAATCGGGCGGAAGCGGCTCGCCCGGGTCCCCGCCGATGATCGGCGGCGCGTCCGTGTAGCGCGCCTCCAGGCGGTACCGCGCTCGCTCGGCGAGCTCTTCGCCGGACGCCCCCGTGCCGGAGCCAACGAGCGCCCGCAGCTCCGCGTAGTCCGCCTCGACGAGATGCGAAGGCTCGTCGATCACGCCCTGCGCCGCGAGTCGCCGGCCCGCCGCCAGGATCGCTCGCCGCATGATCCCGATCGCCCATAGGTCGGCGTACGTGCCTCTCTCGTCGCGGAGCCGGTACGTCAGCTTCGCTTCCTCGAGTAGCTCGTCGAACGCCGCGCGCTGCTCTCCGGGGACGGTGTCGCGGATCTCCGTCGTCCGTCTCGCGACCCCGTCGTCGGTTGGGGGCGACTCCGCCGACTCGAGCCCGGAACGAATCGCACCCACGATGAGCTCGGGCAACTCGATCACGCACGGCTCGCCAATGTCCTCGCCGTTTACCGGCCGGTATCCGACCCGATCGATGTACGCGCAGGCCGCATCGCCGGCCTCGCCGGGGAGCGAGCGCAGTGCGGCGAGCACTTCTCCCGGCTCGCCGGCGGAGTCGAGAACGGCTACCGCCGCCGAGTCCTCCCGCACTGCGTCGAGCAGCCGCTCCAGCTCGCGGTCGGCGCCGAGGGGGTCCGGGTTCGCGCCTTGGAGCAGGCTCAGCAGCTCCGCCCCGGGCCGCCCCGTCCACTCGCGCGCGTGCACGAGGAAGTCCCCGATCGGCGCCAGCGCGGGCATGTTGAAGAGGTGGTGGATGTACGCGCCGCGCTTCTGGTTCTCGCGGCAGCGGTCGAGGTAGGCGAGCAGATCCTCAGTGCCCAGCGCCGTCGGCTCGACCGCCAGCAGCTCCAGATGGTCGCGGATCGCGGTCGGTTTCACCTCGCGGTCCCAGCGCTCGAGCTCCTCGCGCCAGGGCTTGCGCTCGAACACGGTCGCGCTCGTCTCCAGCCGCGCTCGGATGTCGGGATGGTTCGCTGCGAGCTCCTCCCATACCTCGCGGGGCGGATGGCCAACCGCTTCCTGTGGGGCGGCAACCGGCCGGGGGCAGTAGTAGAAGAAGCCGTTGACGAAGGCGAGGTCCAGGTACTCGAGTAACGAGCCATAGCGCCGCAGGCCCTCGCTGAAGCCGGCGATCATCTGCTCAGGGAAGAGCTCTGCGTGGAAGCGCGTCGCGGGCCGCGTGAAGTGCGTCGGGTCGAGAAACCAGACACCCGGCCTCGGCGGCGCGAAGGTCTGTTCAGCGACGAGGGTCATCGTCATCATCCTCCTTGATGCTCGCCGGATTCCGGCGAAGTTCATTGGCCAGGACACGCACGGCCCAGGCGGCAGCCTTTCCCGCCTCCTCGCCGTCGAGCCCCCACTGGTCGCGCATCGCCTGCCAGGCAGGGGCGCTGACGAGCAGGTAGACGACTCCGAGCGCGCGCAGCCGCTCCTTCGGTTCGAGACCGTCCGTCAGCTCGCTCATCGCCCGCTCGAACTGCCGCTGCCTCCTGCGCCGGGTGCGCTCCCTAACGATGCGGGGCGCCTGCGAGTTGAGCATCGCCTTCACGAGCGGCCCGCTCTCGTCGTACGCGCGGTAGAGCTCGCGCACGAACTCGGGCAGACGGTCGGCCCGCTCCGGGTACGAGTGGAGGTGGATCTGCAAGCTCTCGTCTACCCACTCGGCCCAGGCGTCGAAGAGCGCCTCTCTCGTCGGGAAGTGGCGGTAGACGGTCCGCAACGAGACCCGGGCACGGCGAGCGACCAGCGGAATCGTCACCTCCTCCGTCGCCGGATCAGCCAGCACCTCCGTCACTGCCCGGAGGATGCGCAGCCGAGTCTGCTCCATCTGCTCCGCCCGGAGCGGACTCTCGTAGGGCCGTGTCGTGCTCATGTCACGTCCACAATAATTGAAGTCATGGTACCGTGTCAAGAGGACATATGTACGTGCCGTTGAATCGCACATCGCAAATTGATGCCTTTCGGCCCGACGACGCCTCTGAGCGTCGGCCTTTGCTTGAGTGCGGGGAAGTTCGGCCGCCGCGCCTGCTCAAGGCGCGCGCCCGCTTCCCAGACCGGCGTGGGTCTCGTGTCCGGCCTCTTCCCAATGCCCGCGCGCGGAGTCGACTCGCCGACCCCCTTTCTGCCGGAAGAAGGGTCATCGGAAGGAGTGCGCGGGATCCGCGCACGCGGCTGAGCTCCTTACGAGTCGGCGACTCTGTTTCTCGGGGATCGAGCAAGAGGAGGAGCCGGTGATCACGCAGCACGGACAGGTGATCAAGCTGAAGACGAGAGGCGCGGATGGCAAGCCGCTGTGGGCGTACCGCTATCGCGTCGACGGTCGTGGCTCCGCAAGGCCGCAGGTGGGCGGGTTCGCGAATCAAAGCGGGGCGTTGCAAGCGCTGAAGATCGCGCTCGAGCGGCTCCACCTTCGCAACGGGCGGGTCGCGCAGATCACGTTGAGCGAGCTCGTCGACGAGTACCTCGCGCAGCATGAGGCGGCACCGCGCACGATCGCGAAGCTGCGCTGGTTGCTAGCGAAGGCGACGTGCGCGTTCGGCGACCGCCGCATCGTCGATCTGCGATCTGATGAAATCGGCGCTTGGCGGACGACGCTGCCGGAGGGGCATCGCTTCGAGGCGACCCAGGCGCGGCGCCAGGTGCTGAACCGGGCGGTCGCCTGGAGGATCATCGACTCGAATCCGGCCAGGACGGGCGTCGACAATCCGCGCCGACAGCACCCGGAGAAGCGCCCGTTCGAGTCATGGGCGGAGATCGACGCGCTCGCCGAGCAGATCGGTTCCGTCTGCGGGCCGATGATCGTCTTCGCCGCCGCCACTGGTTTACGTCCTGGCGAATGGATCGCCCTCGAACATCGCGATCTCGACCGCGACGCGCGGGTCGTCTACGTGCGCAGGGCCTTCGCACACGGAAGGCTGCAGCGCACGAAGACTCGGCGGAGCACGCGCGCGGTGCCGCTGCAGGCGATCGCGTTGCAGGCTCTCGACCGGTTGCCGGCCAGACGCGAGACATCGCTGCTCTTTCCAGCGCCGCGCGGCGGCTATCTCGACCTGACAACTTCCGGCGCCGCGCCTGGAGACCCGCCCAGCGCGCCGCTGGGATCGAGCCGCTGCGGCGACCGTACGACCTGCGCCACACGTTCGCGACCTTCGCCTTGCGAGCCGGCATCTCCACCTTCGACCTCTCCCGCTTCATGGGCTCAAGCCTGACGATGATCGACCGCCACTACGGCCACCTCGCGCGCGACGGACGCGAGCACGCGGCCGCTCTCCTCGACTCGCTTGCGGCCTCGGACGCTGCAACCGCCGCGTGGACGCTCGGTGGACGTCGCCACGGGCAGCCGGAAAGCAGTCAGAAACGCGCCGCGGAGCGCTTCTGAGTGATCGGTGCCGCGCTTGGTGGACGTTTGGTGGACGTCGAGCGTCCAATCCGTCGTCTATCCAGCAAACGAAACCGGCTCGTATGCAGCGTCTTCTTCAGAGCCCTCTGACGGACTCGAACCGTCGACCCCCTCCTTACCATTTTGGGGTCGCGGCAACCGGTTGCAACCCACGGCAACGGTTTTTGCTCGTTTGAGCCGTTTTCGGCGCCTCCCGACTTGCGACCAGTTGCCACCGGTTGCGACCGCTAGGCTCCATAAACGCTCCATACTCTCTCGCGGTGTCCCGCGTGACGATCCACGGAGCGACGGTCGCATACCCCTCGGGAACCGGCTCTACCTTCGACGGCATTGTTCCGACCTCCTTACTTTCGGATTCGGTCTCACGCGTGCGGCCCGTCCGAAGATGCTCACGGTTCGTACCGCCACTCGGGCGTCATTGCTGCGCCGGTTGGAAGAGCTCGATCGGGTTGCCGGAGGGGTCGTCGAGCACGGTCTGCTGGCCGCCGGGTCCGCTGATGATCTCGTTGCGGAAGCTGACGCCGGCGGAGCGGAGCCGCTCGACCTCGGCGGCGATGTCGTCGACGATGAAGTGGATGCGGTTCCAGCCGCCTGGTTGGGGTTGGCGTCCGTCTGGCATAGGTCGTCCGGCCGAGCTCTTGGGGCCGGCGAGTAGCAGCCGGAGATTGCCGCGGGTGACCTCAGCGAACGCGGGTGAGGCGTTGTGGCCGAGTTGGAAGCCGAACTGGCCGGTGTAGAAGTCGACCGCCCGTTCGATGTCGTCGACCATGTAGCGGACGCTGACGATTCCTTGGTTCATGCTCAGGTCACCTCCTTGGTTGCTTGGTTGCTTGGTCGTTGATGCGGTTGAGCAGGTAGCGGATGCGGGTCTCCAGTTCGGCCGCGGTGCGCTCGAAGGCGGCGTAGGTCTCGGTCTCGCTGCCGGGCTCCGCGGCGGGGTCGGCAATGCTCCAGTGGATCGTCTGCGGCGCGCCGGGGAACTCGGGGCAGACCTCGCGCACGCGGTCACAGAGGCTGATCACGTAGTCGAACCGTCTGCGGGTGAACGTGTTCAGGTGCTTGGGGCGATGATCGGAGAGGTCGAGACCGCGCTCGCTCATCGCCCGCACCGCGTTCGCGTGCAGCGGTTTCGGGTTGCTGCCGGCGCTGACTGCCTCGACCGTGTTGCCGGAAAGCTGCCGCAGCAACGCTTCCGCGATCTGAGAACGGGTGCTGTTACCGGTACAAAGAAACAGCACGCGTGGCGTCCGTCGTCTGTGTTCGTTCTCGAGGGTCGAGCGCGTGAACCGCAGACCGGGGTGTAGCGCTGCGCCGGACCGGCTGAGGAGCTCGCCGCAGCGATCGAGGTCGAGTCTGTAGTAGGCGTCGCGACCGTCCTGCGAGCTGCGGCGCGCCGAGACGATTTCGGCGGCCCGCAACCGGCGCAGGTGGTAGGAGACAAGGCTCTGCGGCTCCCCTAGCGAGGCGCTCAGCTCGCGCACCTGACGGTCGCTGTGCGCGAGCTCGTTTAAGAGCCGCCAGCGCAACCGATGCCCGGCGAGCTGGAACAGCAGCGGCGGCAGCGTCTCCCTGGCCTGGGCGTTCGCACTCATGATTCGCAAAATACATCAAAACAGATTCATGGATTGCGAAGCGACATCCGCACGCCGGCGGGACTGATCGGACGTTGTCTCGCCCGTACGGAATCCGCGCGGGAGGCCGGCGGTCGTCCGCGCCGAGAACAGAAGATCACAAAGCGCCTATTTGCACGCACTCTAAGAATCCTGAATTACACGCTGGAGCCGGCATTTCGTACCAGCTCGAACCGGCTGTGACTGGCTACGACCCGCTGCTACCTGGCAGGGCTTGTGAAGTACGTACGTAGTGGATTTGGTGGCGGGCTAGGCAACGAAGCGCATGGAACGGAAGGTCGCAGTCCGCAGGCGGGGGAGCGGGCCGCTGCTAGGCTGCGAACGGTTGCGCGAGCGCTCCTCCTCCCGAACATTTCAGGGAGCGAGCGCGGCCCGTGGTCGA
>JBBDRM010000158.1 GCA_040905475.1 Actinomycetota bacterium | reverse complement strand
TTCGAGATCCTCACCAGCGAGTCGCAGGAGCGCATGTTCGCGATCGTGCGGCCCGGAGACGTCGACGAGGCGGTCGAGATCTGCCGGCGCTGGGGCGTCCCGGCCGTGCCCGTCGCGCGCGTGACCGACGGCAGCGAGCTGATCGTCAAGCAACGCGGCGAGGTCGTCGCGTCCGTTCCCGCGCGATCGCTCGCCGACGAAGGCCCCGAGTACCACCGCCCGATGGAACGCCCCGCGTGGATCGACGTGCTCCGCAAGGGGGACCCGCTCGACCTGCCGCGACCGGAGGACCTCGGCGACGCGCTGCTGGCGCTGATCGCCGCGCCGAACGTCTGCTCGAAGCGGTGGGTCTGGCGCCAGTACGACTATCTCGTCCAGCACAACACTCTCGCCGGGCCCGGCGGCGACGCCGCGGTTATCCGGCTCGAGGGAACGAACCGCGCGCTCGCCGTCTCGACCGACGGCAACGGGCGCTTCGGGCAGCTCGACCCTCGTCTCGGCGCGATGCACGCGGTCGCCGAGGCCGCGCGTAACGTCGCGTGCTCCGGCGCGCGGCCGATCGCCGCCACCAACTGCCTCAACTTCGGGAACCCCGAGCGGCCCGACGTGATGTGGCAGTTCGCCGAAGCCGTCGCCGGAATGGGCGAAGCCTGCCGCGCGCTGGCGACGCCGATCACCGGCGGAAACGTCAGCTTCTACAACGAGACCGACGGCGAGTCGATCCATCCGACGCCGGTCGTCGGGATGTTAGGAGTGCTCGATGACATCGAGCGCCGGGTCGATATCGCGTTCCGCAACGCCGGCGACATGATCGTGCTGCTCGGCAAGACCAGGGCCGAGCTCGGCGGCTCGGAGTACGCGTGGACGCTTCACCGCCATCTCGGCGGCACGCCGCCCGAGCTCGATCTCGAGCAGGAGAAGGCGCTGATCGACACGCTCGTCGCGCTGGCCGGCGACGGCCTGCTGACCGCCGCGCACGACTGCTCCGAAGGCGGTGTCGGCGTGACGCTCGCAGAGATGGCGATCGCCGGCGGGCTGGGAGCCCGGATCGATCCGACTCAAGTGGGCCCGGCCCCCTACGTCTGGCTCTTCTCCGAGTCGGCCACCCGCGTGGTCGTGACCTGCTCGGAAGCCGACCTCGACCGCGTACTCGACGCGGCGGCCCTGCGGGGCGTTCCGGCCGACATCATCGGGATCGTCGGCGGCGACTCGGTCAACGTCGGCATCCACCTTGACCTGGCGGTCTCGGTTCTTGCCGAGCGGTTCGAGTCGGGACTTCCCGAGCGCCTGATCTAACGGGCGGAACGGACCTACGTTCGGGTCGCGTCGCGGTAACGGGCCTCGTCGACAACGAGTCGCCAGTACCCGTGTGTCGGCTTCGTTGCTCGGAAGTGCTCGAAGTCGAACGTGAGGATCGGGAGTCGATGGCGCTCCGCGTAGGCCATGATCGTCCCGTCCACGAACCCCAGGTCCAAGTCGGCGTATCGCGCGTCGAACTCGCTCGCCCCCTCAAGGATGCCCGCCGTCACGAAAGCGACCCGGTGTTCTCCCTCGACCAGGGACCGCAAGAACAACCTCGCGGCCTCCGAGCCGAGCCGAGATCGCAACAAGTGATCCACTTCGACCACCACCGGATCGAGCACGACCAGATCCCTGCCGAGCTCTGCTACGAGAGCGCTCGCAAGGCCGTGCGCCTCATCCCGGGTGTTCGCCGCGGCGAGAAGCGGTCCGGTGTCGGCGAGGACCTTCACCCGGGCCGGACAGGTTCGCGAAGGTACTGCTCGGCCAGCCGGCCGAGATCGCGAGGTCCTTCGCCCGAAGCAACGTAGAGCGGGGGCTTGCGACCGCCGCGCCGCTTCGCGCCTTCCTCGATCAACCGGGCGGCCGCAGCCGAGAAAGACTCTCCCTCCGCCGCTGCGGCACGCACGAGTGCTTCGATCCGATCGGGAAGGCTCAGCGTCCGTCGCACCATCTGCGTCTCCCGAGAAGTATGAACCCCGTCATCATAACATTTCCACGGGCCGAGCTCGTTGTGGCGGACCGGTTCGCGACGATCCCGGCAGGAGGTGCTGATCGCGGGCAGCCAACCCGAGCGCCGACCCCTGAGGGAGAGACGCGGCACACTGATAAACTGAAGCCTAGATGGGGGCGGAATCTCCTAAGGAAGCGTGCGGTCTCTTCGGCGTGTGGGCGCCCGACGAAGAGGTAGCCAAGCTCACGTTCTTCGGCCTCTACTCGCTCCAGCACCGTGGTCAGGAATCGGCCGGGATCGCCGTCTCCGACGGCTCGGGGATCCTCGTCTACAAGGACATGGGCCTGGTCGCTCAGGTCTTCAGCGAGGCAACCCTCGCGACGCTCCAGGGCCAGCTCGCCATCGGCCACACCCGATACTCCACGACGGGGTCGAGCCGCTGGGAGAACGCCCAACCCGCCTTCAAGCCGACGGCCTCGGGCGGCGTGGCGCTCGGGCACAACGGCAACCTGACCAACACCCGCGCGCTCGCCGCCATGGTGAAGAGGACCAACGGGGGTCCGAAGGCCTCGACCGACACCGACATCGTCGCGCAGCTCCTCGCCGACCGGCTCGTCGAGGACATGGAGGAGGCCATCGCCGAGACGATGCCGCTCCTCCAGGGCGCGTTCTCGTTCGTGATCATGGACGAGAAGACCGTCTACGGCGTCCGCGACCCCTACGGC
>JBBDRM010000157.1 GCA_040905475.1 Actinomycetota bacterium | reverse complement strand
TTCTTCGTTGGTGGCGGGGGTAGGATTTGAACCTACGACCTTCGGGTTATGAGCCAGACGATCCGGGGTTCCGCCGGTCCGGCGTGGTCCGCTTACGTCCACGTAGGTGCAGGTCAGCGGGCTTGTCGACGCGCTGCCGTTCGACGTCATCCGGGTCTGTCCGTCGTGGTTCGTTTGACAAGTTGTTTGACACGTTTCCGCGACCCTGGCGCTCGAGCTCGTGCTCGACAGCACGGCGGATCCAGGCTGACACCGATCGGTCGTCGGCCTCCGCGCAGTCGCGGACCTCCTCGAGCCTCTCCGGCGGGAACCGGACCGGCACCATCTCGGTCAACCGTGAACGACGACGCCGCGGCTCACCCTGGGGTTCCTGGTTCTCTGGGCGGGTGTAGAACTCGTGCTCCTCGTCGCGGGTCATCTTCTGCTTGGGGCTCATCGGTCCTCCCGGTAGCGGGCAGCGAGGTGATCGGCGGCCACGTAGCAGCCGATCGGGCGGCACTCGCCGGGGTCACCGGAGTCCGGCGGGGCCAACGGCACGACGAGCACTCGACCAGCGATCTCGGCGACCATCAGCCAGTGGGCCGGCGGCCTGGCCGGATAGAAGAGCGGGTCGGACCGCCAGACGTCATAGACATCGTCGATCCCGAGGTGCGGGTGCTTGAAGAGGTGGGCGGCTTGGCGGTCGATCTCGAACGGGTCGTCGTCATCGAGCAGATCAAGGTCGAAGGGCTGCACCACACGCTCCGAGCGTATTACAAACGTGTACGGGTTCGATATGGCGAGGCAAGCCGATGACGGACGATCCTGGAGCACCGGCCGAGCGGTCAACGTGGAAACAGCCGCCGAAGGCAAACCGCACCGGGGTGCCTGCGCATGTCATCCTCCGCCAGGCGGCTCACCACCTCGTGCGCGGTGAACAGACTGCGCTCGAGGCAGTCCTGCACGATCCGTTCGAGGTGGTCCTCGTCGACGTCGGGCGCGATGTCGATGACCGTCCGAAGGGCGGTCGTGCAGGGGATCCCGTCAACCGTGGTGAGGTCCTTCGCTGGCACGTCGTCGTCGTGAACGATCACCTCTTGGCCGCCGAACAACACGCCCCCCATGGGGTTGCCCTTGCTCGCACGCTCCACGTCGGCGAAGCGATCGCCTCGGTGGTGACGCCATCGGCGCGCCGTCCTCCGGCGCGTCATGCTGGCACCACCATCGAGCTCGGTTCGATCGAACGGCTGTGCGTGTGGCTGCGCACATGATCGAGCCCAGTGGGCGAACCGGGGAGACCATCGGCGAAGGCGGCAAGGGCATGCAGCATCAACGCCACCTTCAAGTCCGGGCTCCGCGACGTCGACGGAGCGGCCGAAGCGACGGCCGCCCACACGAGGGCGGGTAGCCGCAAGCAGGCCCGGTCGATGGCGAGGAGCTCGCCTGCGTGCGCCCCGAGCCAGGCGACCGGATCGCACCCCTCCGGCGAGCTGAGTCCGACCTCGAGTCGGTGCCACTCGAGAGCGATCACACTCGCCTGGACGTCGATGAGGTGCGGGAAACCTGACAGCACGGTCGATGGCGACATACACCCCAGCTCCGAGGCGATCGTGCGCACCGTGGGGAACTGCAGCTCCTGACACCACGTCCTCGCCGCAACGCCTACGACTCGAAGCTGGCTCGAGGTCAGCACCACGCGCGGCGCTGCGAGCGCCACCCTGGCGGCGTCGACCGGCGTGAACCTCTGCTTGCTCACTGCCGCTCCTCTCGCACCAGCTGCGCCCAGCTGTCCTCGATCGGTGCGTCCATGCGCCACCCATCGGCGCCACGCCGCTCGAGTTCGCCGGCCAACGAGCGCAACTCGACAGCCAGCTCAGCCGACGAGGACGCACCCTTGAAGCAGTACTTCAGGTAGATCACGTCCGAGCCTTCGTCGACCTCGTCGTCGTGCTGGCCGGCGTCGATCACCGCGCCCATGTCGCCTCCTCACGTCACGTGCCTGAGGTCTCCTTCCGGGAGACGAAGGATCCCGCTGAGAGGGAGACCTCGGGGGAAGCGATGCGCTCGGAGCTCATGGCGGGACGGGATCCGAGGCTGCGACCTTCGGGCTCTGAAGCTTCGGGAACCCGGCCCGTCCGACGTGGTCCGCTTGCGACAACGTTGGCGCAGGTCAGCGAGCTTGTCAACGCCTCGCCGACACGCCGAACGGTTGGCGGTGGGCCTCGCGAGCGAGCGCTGGCCGCGTCGCCGGAGTACGAGCGGCGGGTCCCTCCGGACCGCTGCGGTGCAGCCTAGAGCGGCCGCTGGTTCTGACACCTACGCCGACGGCACGGTCCTGCACCTGCGAAGCATCCGTGAGGACGCCCCTCGTGTTGCAGAGTGGGCGGTCCGCAGGTACAGACAACTGAGCCGAAGCGGGACGCACGTGAGATCAACCGAATCGAACCCGGTCTCGCAGCCAACTCGCGAGCCATGCTTCGTCGACATCTCTTGCCGCAACGGCGAGCATCGCTTGCTCTGCATCGTCGACCACGGGCGGGTCCGGTGACCATGTCCCGTTGTTGAGGTCGATGAAGAGCACCAGCGCAGCCCACGACGCTCGCTTGTTGCCGTCAGGTAGTGGGTGGTTCCACGCCAGACGGCATGCAAGGACGGCCGCCTTGTCGAAGATGTCCGGATAGAAGTCGTCGTCCCCGAAGCCGGCTGCCGGGGCGTGCAGCGCCGAATCGGCGAGGTCGGATCGGCTCACCTTCGCCAACGTTGCGGCATCGATGCCCGTCACCTGCTCGGCCAGCCAGAAGTACTCAGCCAGCTCGAGGTATCGGGTCACTTGGCGAGTCGGTCAAGGAGCTCCTTGTCGCGCTCGAGCAGTCGCTTCGCTCGCGTGGTGAAGTCCTTGTCCTCCCGCACCCTGTCGATCTCAGCAGCGAGGGAGTCCACGATCAGCTGGTTCACGCTCGTCCCCTTCACCCGGGCAACGGCCTCAGCATCGTCAGCGAGCTCGTCAGGTAGCCGAACAGTGGTCTGCTTCGTCATGCACTCACGGTATCGCGAAACCACGATGACTCGCACTGGCATGCGACCTGGCGACACCGTCGTGCCGGCGTGCACCGCGATCATGGCGAGGATTGCCTGCTCCTTGAAACCGCCGAGTTCGACTCGCCCCCTGGCTCCCGTGATCTCGGTGGGCCCCAAGAGCGCAGACCTGCACGAGGGCAGGGTACGTCGGAAACAAGCCCCTCCCAGACCCTTGAGCTGGAGTTTCGCTCACTCGAGAGCCGCAAGCCCAAGCGAAGGTGCTCCGGCCCGTCACGTGCTCGTTGGGGTCATAGCCCGACGAGGATCACGTTTGACAAGTTGTTTGACAAGAACGCGAATCAGCGCCCCGAACGAGAATAATTCTCGTCGTCTGGGGCGCTGACCTGGGCTTACGTTGGTGGCGGGGGTAGGATTTGAACCTACGACCTTCGGGTTATGAGCCAGACGATCCGGGGTTCCGCCGGTCCGGCGTGGTCCGCTTACGTCCACGTTGGTGCAGGTCAGCGGGCTTGTCAACGGCCCTTCGTCCAGCGTCGTCCGGGTCGATTCGTCGTGGTTCGTTTGACAAGTTGTTTGACACGTTCGCAGCGAAGCCGGCCTTGCGCAGCGAGATGGCGAGAATCTGATGCGGTCGGTTGTGGGCGAGCCACCCCTTGACGCGACGTCCTCCGCCTCGAGCGCCGTGGCCTCCACCGCCCAGGCCGAGGAGGCGGGTTGCCTGGATTGCATGTAGCCGCGGTAGCGAGGGATGACGTGTCGACCGATGAAGGCTTCTCCGAGGGCGCGGAGCTCTTCGCCTTCGAGGGTGATGTGCTCGACTGGCGCCCAGAACGACATCAAGATCGAAGGGTTTCCAGACGCGGCCAGGCGCACGAAGCGGCGTAGCGAGTGCAGTGTGCGATCGATGTCGCCCGGACCGGATCGGACACCCTCAGGCTGTGTGCGTTGCATGATCGTGGCGAAGCCGCGTTCGTCGAGACCGACGACTTGTTCTGGCTTCTCCACCACGACGCCGAGCTCGTCATGGTCTTCGCCGCCGGGGATGCCGGTGCCGTGCGCGGTGGAGCCGACCTCGACGAGGAGGATGGTCGTGTCCGGGAGAGGCGGGATCTCCAGCGACATCAGAGGCGGGGGTCCACGGGTTCGCTCTCGAGCGCGAGGACACCGAAGGCGCATTCGTGGACGCGGTAGAGGGGTTCTGCGGCCACGAACCGTTCGAGCGCTTCGATGCCGAGGGCGAACTCGCGCAGTGCGAGGGAGCGCTTGTGGCCGAGGCCCCGGGACCGGAGGCGGGCGAGGTTGGCTTCAGCGGTGTACTCGGGGCCGTAGATGATCCGGAGGTACTCAGGGCCGCGGCACTTGATCCCGGGTTGGCTGAGGCCCCTGGGGCCGCGGTGCACGACGTCGATCGGCTTGACGACCATGCCTTCTCCGCCGCGTCCGGTCATCTCCTCCCACCATGCGGTTGCGGCCGCTTCGCTGTCGGCGTCGTCGAGGTCGACGGTGATGGTCGCAGTGGCCCGGAAGGTCGAGGGGTCGGTCTCGGCGAGGCGGGTGAGGACATCGAGGTGCCAGAGGTGGTCGGTGAGGGCGTGGACCTTCCCCTCCCCGGCCAGGATCTGAAATGGCGCAAGGCGGAGGTCGTTGATGGAGTCGACCGGCCAGCAGTAGTGGCGGTAGGCGTTGACGAAGCGCTCGGCCATGTCGCGCCGCTCGGCGGTGTGAGCAGCCAGGTCTGCGACCTCGGCGCCGCGTGCGAGCGCTGAGTCGAGCACGGCGGACTCAGCGCGCAGTGTCGCCGTGGCGGCGGCGCCGACCGATGCGTACTGGCGTCGGAGCAGCTCCTCGGCCTTCGCGGACCAGGGGAGGAGCTCGGCGTCGAGGACCACCCAATCCGTGTCCAGGAAGGCCCACAGGTCGATGGCGGTCAGGCCGGCGCGGACCTTGGCGAGGAGCTCGATCTCTTGTGTCGCGTTGGTGAGGAACGGCCGGCCGGTGCGGGTCACGATCGTGCCGGCGGCCTCGTTGTCGGCGATGCCGAACCGGCGCGCCGCAACCTCGGCGTCGCGGCAGACCACGACGACGGCGCGCGAGCCCATGTGCTTCTCCTCGCACACGACTTGGGTGACCCCATCGCGGCGGTAGGCGCCGAACGCTTCGGCGGGGTGCTCGAGCAGCCCCGCCTTGGTCGTGGTCGCGGTGGGAGCCATCGTGGGAGGGAGGTAGATGAGCCACCGCGGGTCGGCGGCGAAGCGGCTCATGACCTCGAGCGCGGCGATGGCGTTCTCCTCGCGGATCGTCACCGTCTGGTTGAGACGGGTCGTGACGATGCGCTTGCCCATCACGTCGTCGAGGTCGAGGTCAGTGGGCTCACGCGTGGTGTCGATGACCTCTGGCGCGACGAGCGGCCGGGCCGGTTCCCAGTACGTCCGAGCGGCGGGTACCGAGACCAGCTCGCGTTCGGGGTAGCGCAGCGAGGTGAGCGAGCCACCGAAGACGCAGCCGGTGTCGATGCAGATCGTGCGGTTGAGCCAAGTCGGCTCGGGGACCGGGGTGTGGCCGTAGATGACCATGGCGTCGCCGCGGTAGTCCTCGGCCCACGGGTAGCGCACGGGGAGCCCGTATTCGTCGGTCTCGCCGGTGGTGTCGCCGTAGAGCGCGAAGGAGCGCACCGCGCCTGAGGCCCGGCCGTGCATGTCGGCGCGCAGCCCGGCGTGGGCGATCACCAGGTTGCCTCCGTCGAGGACGAGGTGGCTGACGAGGCCGTCGATGAAGTCGACGACCTGCTTGGTGAACTCGGGTGGCTCCTCGGCGAGCTGCGCGAGGGACTCCGCCAAGCCGTGGCTGACCGTGACGTTGCGACCCTGCAGGGCACGTTGGAGCTTGGCCTCGTGGTTGCCGGGGATGCACAGGGCGTCGCCGTCGGCGACCATGCCCATGACCAGTCGCAGCACTGCCGGTGTCGCGGGGCCACGGTCGACGAGGTCGCCGACGAAGAACGCGCGCCGGCCACCAGGGTGGCGCGCGCCAGTGCCGTCCGGTGCGACGTCGTAGCCGAGCTTCATGAGCAGTGCAACGAGCTCGTCGAAGCAGCCGTGGATGTCGCCGATGACATCAAAGGGCCCATGGTCGCCTCGACGGTCGTTCCAGAGGGGCTGGCGTTCGATCGTTGCCGCGTCGATCTCCTCGACGCCGTCAAGGGTGAAGACCTTGTGGAAGCCTTCACGTCGCAGGCCCTTCATCGAGCGGCGGAGCTGGCCGCGCTGGTTGCGCAGCACGTGAGTGCCGAAGTCACGGTCAGCTCGTGTCGCGTTCCGCTCGGTGCAGACGGCTTCGGGGACGTCGAGGACGATGGCGACGGAGAGGGCGTGGCTCTGCTTGGCGAGCGCGATGAGCGACTTGCGGGCTTCGGGCTGCACGTTGGTGGCGTCGACCACCGCGAGCTTGCCGGCGTCGAGGCGCTTGGCGACGATGAAGTGGAGGACCTCGAAAGCGGCGTTGGTGGCGCCCTGGTCGTTCTCGTTGTCCGAGACGAGCCCGCGGCAGAAGTCCGACGAGATGACCTCGGTGGGCAAGAAGTGGCGGGCCGCGAAGCTCGACTTTCCCGATCCGGACACGCCGACGAGCACGACGAGGGAGACCTCGGGGAGGGCGACCTTCACCGGCGAAACACCGCCAGCTGCGTCCGTGCACCAAGCCGCGGGTCCTCAGGTCCGATGCCGGTGAGCTCGACGGAGTAACCGTGACGGGCACCGACACCGGCGGCCCAGTCGGCGAGCTCGGCGCGGGTCCACTCGAAGCGGTGGTCGCGGTGACGCAGCGTCCCGGCGGGCATGGACTCGAACAGTTCGTTGTACTCGATGTTGGGTGTCGTGATGATCACCACTGTGGGACGCGCGTAGGCGAAGAGGGCGCGTTCGAAGGCACCGAGCCGGGGCGGGTCGAGGTGCTCGACCACCTCGATCACGGTGGCGACGTCGAATCCCTGAAGGCGCCGATCCCGATAGGTGAGTGCGCCTTGCGCCAGCTCGATTCGCTCGCGCTGACGGGGAGCCATCGTGTCGAGATGCAGACGCCGAGCGGCACGCTCCAGCGTCCGGTAAGACACATCGATCCCAAGGACCTTCTCGGCCTTCGTGTCACGCAGGATGCGCTGCAAGAGCTTGCCCTCGCCACAACCCAGATCGATCGTGCGCTGAGCGCCGAGCTTCGTGACCTGGTCGATGACTGCGGCGAGGCGCTGGTCGTTGAGGCTGATCGGCTTCTCGACGGCCGCCTCCTCGTCGTCCCGTGCGGCCGCGGTCTCGTCGACGTCGTCGGGCTCGTCGGCGAGCAGACGCGCCAAAGCGTCGTTGGTGAGCCGGCGGTCGTGGCGGAGGTACCGGCGGGCGATCAGCTCGCGGTCCGGATGTCCAGCCAGCCACTCACCGCCACGGCGGAGAAGCTTGTCGACCTCCTCCGGCCCGACCCAGTAGTGCTTGTCGTCGTCGAGCACCGGCAGCAACACGAACAGGTGCTCGAGGAGATCGCGCACCCGCACAGTGCCACGGAGCGTCACGTCGAGGTATCGGCTGTCGCCCCACGAAGGGAAGGTCGGGTCAAGGGGAATCGCTGCAACGTCGACGTCGTAGCCGAGGGGCTCGAACAGTCGGCGCAGGATGACCTCGCCACCGCGGCATGGCACGACCGGTAGGTGGGCCTCGACCGGTATGGGGGTCTCGGCGAGCTCAGGTCGTTCCTTGCTCCGCCCCGACAACGCCGTGCCGAACAACTTGTTGATCGCCACCGAGAGGAACGAGGACGCCGCGTAGGGCCGGTCGTTGACGTGCTGCGCGAGCGAGAAGTCGTTGCCCTTCGGGCCCTTTCGGTCACGCACCAGTCCGACTGGGTCGACCTCGACCAGGACCGCAGCCGTGCACCGAGCTGTCGTCGCCTCCGAGTAGATGACGCGCACCACGCCAAAGGACATCTCGACGGCATGAACCCGCTCCGGGTTCTTGTGCACCAGGAACCCGAGATCGGTCGCCGGCTCATGGGTTGTCGAGATCGTCAGCAGCATCAGACCCGCCTGAAAGTGGACAGACGATGATGACGGACCCTCACGAGCCGCGCCACCGCGATCGCGCCCTCGGTGGCCTCGCCGATCACCCGCGGACGCCAACATGTGGCCCCAAGACCTCGGCAACGACGAGCTCATCCACACCCGGGATCACCAGGGCGCGGCCGCGTTCGCAGCTCACCCAGCCGGCCGGAACGTGCCCCAGTCAGAGACGTAGGCCCAGGTCCCTGACCTAGGTCTCATCGTTGGTGGCGGGGGTGGGATTTGAACCCACGACCTTCGGGTTATGAGCTGACGAACGCTTGTTCGTACCATCCCGTCCCGTACCAGATCGTGGCTGTGAACTGGGGTTTCGCTGTTGAGTGCTGGCCGTTCGACCCACGCTGTGTGAACCTGTACCGGCCTGTGGAGTAGAAGAGGGTGTAGAAGGACTCCCCCCAGCGTCAGCCGTGCGAGCGGCGTCTTCGGTGATCCCTACCATCGGTGGCCAGGCGGCGGATCTCGTTGAGCATCCTGCGGATGAACTCGATGTCGGTCGGATCATCTTCGGTTTCGATGCTGCCCCAGCGGTGCGCTTCACGGCTGGACGGCGGAGAGCCGTGCGACCTGCCGGACATCTGATGCGGCGGGGACGTGGTTGCGCGAGCACTCGGAGGCGGCCGGGGTCCTGGTGATGATCAGCGGCATCGTCGGCTCCAACACGCATCGCACGCTCGACCCTCAGGAGTTCCGAGGCTTCGCGCTCGTCGATCGGTACGCGTCAGTCGTGTTCGTCAACGGTGCCGACAGCAAGGCGGCGCAGCTGTTCACCCTCGCGCACGAGCTGGCCCGCCTCTGGCTGGGGGAGCCGGCGCTGTGCGATCTCGAGCCCGATTCGCTCCGGGAGAACGCCGTGGAGCGGTGGTGCACAGATGTGGCGGCGGAGTTCGTGGGCCCGATGGTCGGCATCGGCGAGGGCCGACGCAGCGCGACCAGGGGCCTCCGCCCGACGCCCGCAGTCGGCCAGCGGTTCGCTCGGGCCGTCATGACGAGTGCACTCGAGGGGCGAACCACCTACACCGCGGCAGTCCGCCTGCTCGACCTGAAGAGGGCGTCCCCCTTCGACCGGCTGGCGGACCGGCTCGGCTTTCTGACCGATTCTGTAGGTCTCTATGAAGAACTACATAGAGCAACATAAAGGGGTCTTCCGGCATGGATGTGGGGACGCCGAGAGCGCTCTCGTGGCTCAGGCCCGCAACGGGTTCGACCCGGAGAGTCCGAGCAGCTCGGCGCTGGTGTAGAGCCGGCTCGGCCGCCCTCGCCCACTTGGTTGCACTGTGCCGTGCTCGACGAGCACGCCGGCAGCGACGAGCTCGCCCAGGGCCGCGTTCGCCGACTTCAACGGGATGGCAAGCTCGCTCGCCACGATCGGACCAGTGAGGACGAGGTGGCGAGGCAGGAGGTCGAGCACGCGCCAGGCCGCGGCATCGCTGCGAACGCGCCTCGACTCAGCTCGACGTTCGCCGAGGCGCTCGCGCCACTCGCGCTGCAGTCGCCGGACCGACGCGACCAGCTCCTGTTGCGCGCGGCCGGCTCCCGACACCGCCTCCGCGAACCAGCGTACCCACGAGTCGTGGTCGCCCATACGAAACAGCACGAGGCCAGAGCCGTAGCCACCGACGTCGGCAGCGATGCGCGCGCTCACGGGCGGTGGCGTCACCAGCGAGAGTCGACGAACGAGGATCCACGCGACGAGCACGCGCCCGACGCGCCCGTTGCCGTCGGCGAACGGGTGGATGATCTCGAACTGCGCGTGGGCGATCGCCGCCTGACTCACGGAGTCGACATCGTCGCGGTTGACGTACGCGAGGAGATCGTCGACCAGCGCCGGCACCTCCTCCGGCGGAGGCGTCACGAGATGCGCATCGAGCGGTGACGTCCCGCCGATCCATCCCTGCTCGTTGCGCAGCACTCCGACGTGCTGCGCGGGCGTCGGGCTGCCGGTCATGAGGGTCCGGTGCCACCCGCATAGGCTTTCGGCTGTCAGAGGCTCGGCGTGCGCCTCGTTGATTGCCTCCGTGACTGCCGCCAGGTTCGCCGCCACCCACGCAGCCGCCGACGGAGCCCCACCCCCGTCAGCCTCGGCGAGGACGATGTCGACGACCGGGGCCGTCACGCCTTCGATGAAGGACGACGCGACCCCCTCCGTCCGCAGTAGCAGCCGAGCCAACGCGGCGAAGTCCTCCGGCATCGTCTCGGCGCCGTGTTCGACGGCCGCCTGCGCCCGAGCTGCGTCGGCGACAGTTCGAGCATCGAGCGAGAGGTCCCGCTGAGACAGCGCGGTCGGCACGAACGCGCGCGCTCGTCGACCTCGCCACACAATCGGAACCTCGGTGCCGGCTGGCTCCACGAGCCACCTTTCGTACGCCTACTCATGTAAGTGTACGTTATTCAACCCGCTGCGACGTAGACGTACCCGACGGGTCCGCGAACGCGGTTCGAGGATCCCGCTGGGTTGGTGACGCCCATGTAGGACGCGGATAAGGCGCGCCAGCCCCGATGCCTTCTTCTCGAGAAGCATCGGCCAGGCATCCTTCAGCAGCTCACCCGATTCCGGTATCGCCAGGAGAGCCTCGGTCGGGATGTCAGACCATCGCTCACCGCCACCGAGGGCGCAGGTCCTGTTCGGCGACTGGGCTGAGCGGTGGCTCGCCACCACGACACACCTGAAGCCGAAGACGCGGGTTGGATACGAGTCGATGCTCCGCGTGCGATTGCTGCCGGCGTTCGGGCGCGCACCCATCGGCGAGATTCGGCCGATCGACGTCCGGGAGTGGATGTCGAGCACGCAGGCGCGCGACCTGAGCGCGTCGAGCTGCCGGCAGGCGTACCACCTCCTGAGCACGATCCTCCGGGCCGCCGTGGAAGACGGCCGCCTCGCGGCTTCTCCGAGCTCAGGCATCAAGCTGCCCCGGCTTCCGCAGGTCGAGATGGTGGGTTTGTCGCCAGAGCAGCTCCGGGACCTCCTGTCAGTGGTCAACGAGGAGCACCGCCTGTTCGTCGAGGTACTCGCCATCGGTGGTCTGCGCTTCGGCGAAGGCGCTGCGATCCGGCGGGCTCGCTGCGACCTGCTCCGCTCGAGGCTGATCGTGGCCGAGAGCCTCGCCGACGTGTCGGGCACGCTGCACTTCGGACCACCGAAGACGCACCAGCGGCGGACGGTCACCCTCCCGCGCTTCCTCAGGGACAAGCTGGGCCAGCACCTCGCCTCGCTCGACGGTGACGAAGCCCTGGTGTTCCAAGCACCGCGGGGTGGCCCGATCCGCTACTCCAACTTCGCCCGCCGAGTCTGGAAGCCGGCACTTGCGGAAGCCGGGCTTCCCGACATGGGGGTGCACGCGTTGCGCCACACGTGTGCTGCGCTGCTGATCTCCCAGGGAGCGCACCCGAAGGCGATCCAGAGCCATCTCGGCCACCGATCGATCACGACCACCCTCGACCGTTACGGCCACCTGTTCGAGGACGAGCACGACAAGCTGGCGGACCGGATCGACGCCGCCTATGCCGACGTCATCCACCCGACGCCTAGCGCCAACAAGGTCACGCCGATCGGAGACGTCTCGTAGCGGCAGGTGGGCGAGGGATCCCGGATCTTCCGGAGAGATCCCCGCGGCCCGGCCTCTACAGTTGGTCGTTCGTCCGGCCCCGGTAGCTCAGCGGATAGAGCGACCGCCTCCTAAGCGGTAGGCCACAGGTTCGATTCCTGTCCGGGGCGCCGCGCACCCATGGGGGCACACGCCCGCCTCGATCGTCCCGCGCCCGCGGGCTCGCCCGAGCGGCTCCGAAGCCCCTGCGGCCTATCCGCGGCCTACGGCTTTCGCGCGCGCGGCACGTGGGTGAGCGAGAATGGGCTCTGGCCAGCACTTTCACCTATCCCGCCCTCGTAGCTCAGGGGATAGAGCATCGGTTTCCTAAACCGTGTGTCGCAGGTTCGAATCCTGCCGAGGGCGCAACAGAAAGTCCTGGTCAGAGCGGTGCGGGGTAAGAATCACTCCCGAAGTAGCGTCCCAGGAGGCCCCCTATCCATCCATCTTGGCCATCTAGCGGCTACGGTGGCCATCCGATGCGTGGATCGATGCGTGAACGCAGCCCCGGCAACTGGCAGCTGCGCGTCTTCGAGGGGACCGATCCGGTCAGCGGCAAGAAGCGGTACCGCACCCGCGCGTACCAAGGCGCCAAGCGTGCCGCGTCCAAGGAGCTGGCGAAGTTCGTCGCCGAGGTCGACGGCGGCGCCGTCGCGCCGACTCGCAAGACGGTCGGCGCGCTGCTCGACGAGTGGCTCGCCCACATCGAGCACCTCGGCCGTTCGCCCTCGACGCTCTACAACTACCGGCGCCTCGTCAAGCAGCTGCCGGATGGCTTCAAGTCGCAGCAGCTTGCCAAGGTCACGCCGAAGCTCATCGACGACCTCTACCGCCACCTCGGCACGGTCAGGAAGCGCAAGCCTGCGACCGTGCTCCGCTTCCACGCGCTGCTGCGCGCTGCGTTCGCACAAGGCGTCCGGTGGGGCCTCGTCGACCGCAACCCCACCGACCGCGCGACGCCCCCTCGCGTGAACCGACCCGAGATCAAGCCGCCGACGGTCGAGGACGTCATCCGCGTGATCGACCGAGCCGCTGCGTCCCGCAACCCGGAGAACGCGCTCGTGTTCCGTCTGCTCGCCGCCACCGGCTGCCGCCGCGGCGAGGTCTGCGGCCTGCAGTGGCGGGACATCGACTTCGACTCCGAGCCGGCGCGCGTGCTCATCCGCCGAGCGGTGCTCGAGATCGAGAAGAAGTTGATCGTGCAGGGCACGAAGACCCACGCCGCCCGCGGCGTCGGCCTCGACGAGGAGACAGCCGAGATGCTCCGCCAGCACCGGGCGTGCGCTGCCGAGCTCGGTCTCGCGTCTGGTGTCCCGCCCACCCCCGACGACTTCGTGTTCCGCAAGATGCCTGGATCGAGTGAGCCGCTACCACCCGATCGGATCGGCCAGGCATGGAGCCGTTACTGCAAGGAGCTCGGCGTGAAGGCCCGCCTCCACGACCTTCGCCACCTCCAGGCATCGATGCTCCTCGACGCCGGCGAGGCGGTCACCGTCGTCGCGGCTCGCCTCGGCCACCGCGACACCTCGACGACGCTCAAGGTGTACAGCCATCTGATGCCGGGAGCGGACGGCCGTGCTGCTGGGATCGTCGGCTCCACGCTTCGCCGACCCGATGTGACATCGCGCGACTGACCGGACTACGGGATTCAAGCTCCCTCTGGCTTTGGCAGGTCGACCTCACCAAAGACGAGATTCATCCTCGTGGCGAGATCCGTGCGCGCCTTTCGCTCGTCTTGCCGCAAGAGCGCAGCAGGCTTGGTTACCGACGCGTGTCCGTACCCGATCGGAGTGTCGTTGTTTGGGCTGTGTTCTGCGGTGAATCCGACGTCCTCGGCCGCCTGAGCAGTGAACTCGTATACGATGGCAGGCTTGTCGCTCGTACCGCCGAGCGAGCGGACGTCGCTCGCATCATGCTGTTGCATCTCCAGGAGATGGTGCAGGAAGGCGGACATCCCGTCTGGATCGAACCGAACGCCCGCGAGCGACGGCACCCAGCGGCCGAAGTCTGCATGCCATTCGAGATAGTCAGCGCGGTGGAGAACGCGTCGGAGCAACACGTCCTGCGGAGAGACCTCGACAATCTCCGCCACCGCCGGCGCTACGAGTTCGTCAGTTGAGCCACCAGAGAGCGGACGTCGTCGACGCGCTCTTCGAGTGAGCCATCCCACGACTCGTCTCCATCGCGCCGTTGCGCCCAAACCAACGTCTCCTTGGGACCGACCTCGACCTCCACATCCCAACCGCCCTTATGCCAGACGAACTGAACCCCGCCGTCGAATGTGGGAACGACCGTAGGAGTGGGCGTGTCCGTCCGCATGAAACGAACCAGCTCGGGGAGCGCCCGCTGAATTGATTCCGGATAGGGCGTCGGAACCTCGTCGTCCGGCTCGTACACGAGACGGTGGAGTTCTTCCAGTCGACCCATGACGTACGGCAACCACCGAGGTGCCTCAGATGCCCGCGCAATTCGTACCTTCGCAGCCCCTCGACGACGAGGCGCGAACGCGGAGAGATCGTCCGCGCTGCGCGTAGGCTCCGACCGAAAGCTGGTCAAAGCGCTGTCGGTAACGGTCACGTTCGCCTTCCCCATTCCTCGTGCATTGCGGGTGTGGTCATCTCAGTAAAGGTCCACACGATGGCATTTCGCCCCAACAGAAGGAGTGCCGAGATGCTCCCAGCCGACGCGTCTTTCGAAACCGGGGCCCGAAAGGTAAGCGCAAGCTGGAAACCAGTTGCGACCTTGCCGCCCTCCACGCGGCGGCCCGGCTGTGCCTCCACTGCGAGCCGCCCGACGAGCGCGTCTCCGTCGAGAATCGGGTACCGGGCAGACCATCGTTGAGCGTCAGGGTGAGAGCCTACGCCCGGCAGGTCGAGCTCTGCTGCACTCGACGGGCGGAAGAACTCGCTCATCGAGATCGCCGGTATCCAGTTGATGTACGTCAGCTCGGCCTGCTGCACGGGCGGAACCTTGAGTCCTGTGTCGGCGAGACGCGCCGTGTATTTGTCGAAGTGAGACCAGAACAACTCCAACAGCGGCTCGAATCTGGGGTACCCGCCGCCGCGATGACGCCAGTTGTGGATCAGCCGATCGTCCTGGACCTGTACGAGCAGAGACTCGTCGACGCTGACAAACCAGGCTCGATGGACCGGCGGAGAGTCGATCAGCTCGACTTGGAACGACGGTCCTATGAGAGCCTCGTCGAACGACTCGACAGGGATCTCGAGTCGCGGCTGATCGAGCGCCGTGGGGTAGTCGACTCGGATCTCGTTCCAGAACAAACCGATGTGCGCTTGCCGGAACCCCTTGATCGGCTCGAACTGCACACCGATCGCAACCTCGACGACCGGTGGCCGATCGAACTCAGGTAGGTCGAGCGGTCGGTTAGCCACGGCGTCTCCATCGTAGGGGTGCGTCGACCACCACCACGGCGATCGGTCGCCGGCGAGCGCGCCGGGGAACAAGGACCTGACGGGACGGGTTAGGCACCGCGGCGGTTTCGCAGGTCCTCGAACGTCCTGCCATGCACAACGATGCCATCGCGCTGGATGTCGTTCCACAGTTGCTTCTTGCTCCGCAGCTTGGCGCTCGCCTCCTCGCCAGCCACCTCGAGCAGCTCCACGCGATTGCCGGTGAGCCGGCGTACTCCTTCCACCCACTCGTCGATTGGCGCTCGCCACTCCGGATCGTCCTCGCCGACCCCCGGCGGGAGGATGAGCAAGATGTCGAGGTCACTCGATCGGTCGGCCTCGCCGCGAGCGAACGAGCCGTAGACGATGACGCTCACGGGTGGTACAGCGAGGCGAGCTGCGGACACCTTCAGCTCCTCGAACACCATCCTTCGGACGTCAGCGAGCGCGGCAACTGCCCGGGCTGCGACATGATTCGGAACGAACTTGACCAAGGCGGAAGGCGGCGCCTCCCGGCGGTCCACGAGGCCCAACTCCACGAGCCCGGGCATCACCCGCGACGCCTGCGCCACACTCACGTCCGACAGCCGTGCGATCGTCCGGAGGCTCAACTCGGCGGAGGTCTGAGACAAGACCGCGAGGATGCGACCCTGGGCGCCCGGAATGACCGCCTGGACGGGCTCTCGGAAGTCCACAGCACCAGAATAGTGAGGGTGCCTCATAAATGAAACAATTGTTTCTTCTGTGAGCGGCGCATCGCTCCCCTGGACAAGCGGATTACACGGGTGTAACTTCGGCAACCCCTCACGAGGAGGTCGCGATGGCGCATCCGATCTACCGGTTCGGCGAGATCCTTCGCGAGCTCCGGAAGGGCGCCGGCCTCACCGTCCTCGGCGCAGCTGAGGCGACCGAGTACGGCAATTACGAGCGTTGGGAGTCAGGTGCCACCCGAGTCGGCGCACAGCACCTCGGAGCGATCGCCGCAGCGTTCGGCGTCGACGACGTCCCGATGTTCGTCTACGCCTGGCTGGTCGACCGGTTCTCACCGGCACCGAAGCAGGGCGCCGTCGACCTGGCCCGGGTGAACTTCGCCAAGACTCACCGGCAGCTCCCGCGCACGACCGTCGACCTCGGTCAGCGCAAGGACTGGGTTCTCGAGCCGCCGCCTCACGCCAACCTCGCGCTCCTCTATCTCGTCGCCCGGTACCGCAGGAACCAACGGGTCGTGCTGCCGCCGGTCCCTCGCAAGCCGCTGCCGGCGCGCGCTGCCGACGAGGACGTGCTCAGCACCGCGTACGGCGACGTCCTCGACGATGTCGTCCGGCTGGCTGCTCGCATCCTCCTCCGAGCGGGGCGCAGCGACGACCTCGATGCCCGAGCAGCCGTTGCGAACATCGCACCGATGCTGTCCAAGCCCGAGGCGTTCG